>NZ_JBSEFH010000009.1:0-224457 GCF_053570585.1 Pseudochelatococcus sp. B33
TTGAATTCATTTTTCGGGTGTCCGGTCGAGAGCCGGACACCGCTAAGCCGGGATCGGCCTGAGGTTGCTGTTATGACGAAGGGTCAGAATATCCGCATCCGCCTTAAGGCGTTCGACCATCGCGTGCTGGATGCGTCCACGCTCGAGATCGTGTCGACCGCGAAGCGGACGGGTGCGAAGGTGCGGGGCCCGATCCCGCTGCCGACGCGTATCAAGAAATTTACCGTGAACCGTTCGCCGCACATCGACAAGAAGTCGCGCGAGCAGTTCGAGATGCGCACTCACCTGCGCGTTCTCGACATCGTTGAACCCACACCGCAGACGGTCGACGCGCTGATGAAGCTCGATCTGGCTGCCGGTGTTGACGTGGAAATCAGGCTCTGACCTCCCCTCGGGGAAGGTCAGAGCCAGGAACGCCCTGGAGGATATGCTCATGCGCTCCGGCGTCATCGCAAAAAAGGTCGGGATGACTCGTATCTTCACGGATACGGGCGAGCATATCCCGGTGACGGTTCTCAAGGTCGACAACTGCCAGGTTGTCGCGCACAGGACCGTGGAGAAGAACGGCTACACGGCGCTGCAGGTCGGCGTCGGCGTGGCCAAGGTCAAGAACGTCTCGAAGGCCGAGCGCGGCCGCTATGCGGCGGCCCAGGTCGAGCCCAAGCAGAAGCTTGCGGAGTTCCGCGTCGATCCGGGTCAGGAGATTCCGGTCGGCGCCGAGATCACCGTCGATCACTTCGTCCCCGGCCAGTTCGTGGACGTGACGGGCGTGAGCACCGGCAAGGGCTTCGCCGGCGGCATGAAGCGGTGGAACTTCGGCGGTCTGCGCGCCACGCACGGCGTGTCGATCTCGCATCGCTCGATCGGTTCGACCGGTGGCCGTCAGGACCCCGGCAAGACGTTCAAGAACAAGAAGATGCCCGGTCACCTCGGCACCGAGCGCGTGACCACGCAGAACCTGCGCGTGGTGCAGACGGATGTCGAGCGCGGCCTCATCCTCGTGGAAGGTGCGGTGCCCGGCGTCGCCGGCGGCTGGATCACGGTTCGCGACGCGGTCAAGCGCGCGCTCCCCAAGGAAGCCCCGCTTCCGGGCAGCTTCCGCGAGCGCGGCGCTGATGCGGCGGCGGCTGAAGTGCAGGAGAGCGCGGAATGAAGCTCGATATTAAAACCCTCGACGGCGGCGATGCCGGCGCGATCGAGCTCGATGATGCGATCTTCGGCCTCGAACCGCGGCTCGACCTGATCCAGCGCTATGTCCGCTGGCAGCTTGCCAAGCGGCAGGCGGGCACGCACAAGTCGCTCGGCCGCTCGGAGATCGCCCGCACGGGCAAGAAGATCTATCGCCAGAAGGGCACCGGTGGCGCCCGCCACGGTTCCGCCCGCGCGCCGCAGTACCGCGGCGGCGGCAAGGCCTTCGGCCCGGTGGTGCGCAGCCACGAGCACGACCTGCCCAAGAAGGTGCGTCAGCTCGCGCTCAAGCACGCCCTTTCGGCCAAGGCCAGGGCGCAGACGCTGATCGTCCTCGACGACGCCCGCGCGGCCGAGCCGAAGACGAAGGCGCTCAGGGACCAGTTCGGCAAGCTCGGCCTGTCGAACGCGCTGGTGATCGGCGGCAACGAGATCGATGCGAACTTCGGTCTCGCGGCCCGCAACATTCCGAATGTCGACGTCCTGCCGGTGCAGGGCATCAATGTCTATGACATCCTGCGGCGGGACACGCTCGTTCTGACGAAGGCCGCCGTGGACGCGTTGGAGGCGCGCTTCAAATGAGTCAGGATCCGCGCCACTACGATGTGATCGTCGGCCCGGTGATTACCGAAAAGGCAACCACCCTTTCGGAACACAACAAGGTCGTTTTCAAGGTCGCCAGGACGGCGACCAAGCCGCAGATCAAGACGGCGGTCGAGAAGCTGTTCGATGTCAAGGTCGAGAGCGTGAACACGCTCGTGACCAAGGGCAAGACGAAGCGCTTCCGCGGCGCGCTCGGTCAGCGGTCGGACGTCAAGAAAGCTGTTGTGACCCTTGCCGAGGGTCATAGCATCGATGTGACGACAGGCTTGTGAAGCTGGTAAGGGAGTGAACCGATGGCTTTGAAGCACTTCAAACCGGTTACGCCGAGCCAGCGCCAGCTGGTGATCGTCGACCGGACGGGGCTGCACCGCGGCGCGCCTGAGAAGGCGCTGACCGAGGGCCTGACCCGCAAGGGCGGGCGCAACAACAACGGACGCGTAACCGTGCGCTTCCGCGGCGGTGGCCACAAGCGCTCGTACCGCATCGTCGACTTCAGGCGCCGCGAGCGTCTTGGCGAGGTCGCGACCGTCGAGCGGATCGAGTACGATCCCAACCGCAGCGCGTTCATCGCCCTGCTGGCGTTCCCGGATGGCGGCAAGTCCTACATCCTGGCGCCGCAGCGCCTGAGCGCCGGCGATTCGGTGACGTCGGGCGAAGAGGCCGACATCAAGCCGGGCAATGCGCTGCCGCTGGCGAGCATCCCGGTCGGCACGATCGTGCACAACATCGAGCTGAAGATCGGCAAGGGCGGCGCCATCGCGCGCTCCGCCGGCGCCTATGCGCAGATCGTCGGACGCGACCAGGGCTACGTGATCCTGCGCCTGAACTCCGGCGAGCAGCGTCTCGTTCACGGCCAGTGCTTCGCCACCGTCGGTGCGGTGTCGAACCCTGACCACATGAACACGAACAAGGGCAAGGCGGGCCGCTCGCGCTGGCTCGGCCGCCGTCCGCACAACCGCGGCGTGACCATGAACCCGATCGACCACCCGCACGGTGGTGGTGAGGGCCGCACGTCCGGTGGTCGTCACCCGGTCACGCCATGGGGCAAGCCGACCAAGGGCAAGAAGACCCGTTCCAACAAGCGGACGGACGCTTTCATCGTGTCCAGCCGCCACGCGAAGAAGAAGAGGTAAGGGGCGCGCAATGGCACGTTCTACTTGGAAAGGTCCGTTCGTTGACGGCTATGTCCTCAAGAAGGCCGAGGCCGCGCGCGCGTCCGGCCGTTCCGAGGTGATCAAGATCTGGAGCCGCCGCTCCACGATCCTGCCTCACTTCGTTGGGCTGACGTTTGGCGTTTACAACGGTCAGAAGCACATTCCGGTCGCGGTCAGCGAGGAGATGGTCGGTCACAAGTTCGGCGAGTTCTCGCCGACGCGCACCTTCCACGGGCACGCGGCCGACAAGAAAGCGAAGAGGAGATAAGCCATGGGTAAGGCATCTGCTCCCCGCGCGCTGAAGGACAACGAGGCAAAGGCCGTGGCGCGCAACCTGCGCGTCTCGCCCCAGAAGCTCAATCTGGTTGCGCAGCTCATTCGCGGCAAGAAGGTCGATCGTGCGCTCGCCGATCTGCAGTTCAGCCGCAAGCGCATCGCGATCGACGTCCGCAAGACGCTCGAGAGCGCCATCGCCAATGCCGAGAACAACCATGAGCTCGATATCGACGATCTCGTGGTCGCCGAGGCGTTCGTGGGCAAGGGTCTCGTGATGAAGCGCTTCCACGCGCGCGCCCGCGGTCGCGGCGCGCGGATCGAAAAGCCGTTCTCGCACCTCACCATTGTGGTGCGCGAAGTGGCATCTGAGGCCTGAGGAGGAGACGATGGGTCAGAAGGTCAATCCGGTCGGCCTGCGTCTCGGTATCAACCGGACGTGGGATTCCCGCTGGTTCGCAGCCAAGGCCGAGTACGGCAAGCTGCTGCACGAGGATATCACCATCCGCAAGGCGCTCCTGAAGCAGCTCAAGCAGGCGGCGGTATCACGCATTGTCATCGAGCGTCCGCACCGCAAGGCGCGGGTGACGATCTACTCGGCGCGTCCGGGTGTGGTCATCGGCAAGAAGGGCGCCGACATCGAGAAGCTGCGCCAGACGGTCTCGAAGCTGACCAAGGCGGAAGTGAGCATCAACATCGTCGAGGTGCGCAAGCCCGAGACCGATGCGACGCTTGTTGCCGACTCGATCGCGCAGCAGCTCGAGCGGCGTGTGGCATTTCGTCGCGCCATGAAGCGCGCGGTGCAGTCCGCGATCCGTCTGGGCGCGGAAGGCATCCGTATCAATTGCTCGGGTCGTCTCGGCGGCGCGGAGATCGCGCGCATCGAGTGGTATCGCGAGGGCCGCGTGCCGCTGCACACCTTGCGCGCGGACATCGATTATGGTACAGCCACGGCCTTCACGACATACGGCACGTGTGGAATCAAGGTCTGGATCTTCAAGGGCGAGATCCTGGAGCACGATCCGTTGGCTCAGGACAAGCGACTGGCGGACGAGGGCAGCAGCGGACAGCGCTCCCACGGCCACGGTCGTCGTGATTCTGCGGCTTGAGGAGCGGGAGTGGGATAAATGCTTCAGCCCAAGAGGACGAAGTTTCGTAAGCAGTTCAAGGGTCGCATCCACGGCGAGGCCAAGGGTGGGACTGAATTGAACTTTGGTGAGTTTGGCCTCAAGGCGCTGGAACCCGAGCGGGTGACGGCGCGCCAGATCGAGGCCGCCCGCCGTGCCATCACGCGCCAGATGAAGCGTCAGGGCCGCGTGTGGATCCGCATTTTCCCGGACGTTCCGGTTTCGGACAAGCCGGCGGAAGTGCGCATGGGTAAAGGTAAGGGCTCGCCCGACTACTGGGCGTGCCGTGTGAAGCCGGGCCGGGTGATGTTCGAGCTGGCCGGCGTCAACGAGGAGATCGCCCGCGAGGCGCTTCGCCTCGGCGCCGCCAAGCTGCCGGTCAAGACGCGGTTCATCCAGCGTATCGCCGAGTGAGGGAGGGCGACATGACATCGAAGCAGAGGCTCTCCGACATCAAGGCGTTGTCGGCGGACCAGCTCCAGGACGAGCTCTTGAAGCTCAAGAAGGAGCAGTTCAACCTGCGTTTCCAGCGCGCCACCGGCCAGCTCGAGAACACGGGTCGTGTGAAGGAAGTCCGTCGCGACATCGCACGGGTGAAGACGTTCCAGCGGGCGAAGCTCGCGGCCGCCGGCAAGGCTTGAGGAGTCGATAATGCCGAAACGTATTTTGCAGGGCGTTGTCGTCAGCGACAAGCAGGACAAGACGGTCGTGGTGAAGGTGGAGCGCCGCTTCACCCATCCGCTGCTCAAGAAGACCGTTCGCCGCACCAAGAACTACCACGCCCATGACGAGGCGAACCAGTTCAAGGTCGGCGACACGGTGTGGATCGAGGAGACCCGTCCGCTGTCGCGTCTGAAATCCTGGGTCGTTCTGCAGGACACGCAGAGCGGCGGGCAAGTGTAGATCGCAAGCGTAAGTTGCAAGCGTAAACTCATCCATAGAGGCTAGGGGACTGCAAGATCCCCGTCAGGCGTAGTCCGCAAGGGTAGACAATCCGCGGAAACCGTCTGAGACAGAGAAAGGATCTGTGCCATGATCCAGATGCAGACTAATCTCGACGTTGCCGACAACTCCGGCGCGCGTCGTGTCATGTGCATCAAGGTGCTTGGTGGCGCGAAGCGCAAGTATGCCGGCGTCGGCGATATCATCGTCGTGTCCGTGAAGGAAGCCATTCCGCGTGGCCGCGTGAAGAAGGGCGACGTGCTGAAGGCCGTCGTCGTGCGCACGGCGAAGGACATCCGCCGCCCCGACGGTTCGGTGATCCGGTTCGACAACAATGCCGCCGTTCTGATCAACAATCAGAAGGAGCCGGTCGGCACGCGTATTTTCGGCCCGGTTCCGCGCGAATTGCGCGCCAAGAACCACATGAAGATCATTTCGCTTGCTCCCGAGGTGTTGTGATGGCCGCTAAGATCAAGAAGGGCGACAAGGTCGTCGTGCTTGCCGGCCGTGACAAGGGCCGTTCGGGCGAGGTTCTCAGCGTCAACCCCGGCGAGCAGCGCGCTGTGGTGCGCGGCGTGAATATCGTCAAGCGTCACACGCGCCAGTCGGCGACGAGCGAGGGCGGCATCATCTCCAAGGAGGCGCCGCTGCATCTGTCGAACCTGGCGGTGGCCGATCCGAAGGACGGCAAGCCGACCCGGGTCGGGTTCAGGATTCTGGAAGACGGGCGCAAGGTTCGCTTTGCCAAGCGTTCGGGGGATGTGATCGATGTCTGAGGCAACCACTGAGCTGGGCACGAACTATGTGCCGCGGCTGCGCAAGCACTACGACGAGGTCGTGCGCGCCAAGCTGATCGAGGAATTCGGTTACAAGAACCCGCTGCAGGTCCCGGCGATCGAGAAGGTCGTCATCAACATGGGCGTCGGCGAGTCGGTCAACGATTCCAAGAAGGCGTCGGTGGCGGCGGGAGATCTCGGGCTCATCGCCGGCCAGAAGCCGGTCATCACCCGGGCGCGCAAGGCCATCGCGACGTTCAAGCTGCGCGAGAACATGCCGATCGGCGCCAAGGTGACGCTGCGCAAGACGCGCATGTACGAGTTCCTTGACCGCCTGGTCACCATCGCGCTGCCGCGCGTGCGCGACTTCCGCGGCCTCAACGCCAAGTCGTTCGACGGGCGCGGCAATTTCGCGCTGGGCCTCAAGGAGCATCTCGTGTTCCCGGAGATCGACTACGACAAGGTCGATCAGCCGTGGGGCATGGATATCATCGTGGTGACGACAGCGAAGACGGACGACGAGGCCCGCGCGCTGCTGAAGCACTTCAACTTCCCGTTCCGGCAGTGAGGGCTGGGGCCCTCATACGCGGACACCGGAGATAACATACATGGCTAAGAAGAGTTCAATCGAGAAGAACAAGCGCCGCATCGCGCTGGTCAAGCGTTACGCTGCCAAGCGCGAGGCGCTGCTTGCGATTGCGAACAACGAGGAGCTGCCGATCGAGGAGCGTTTCGAAGCGCGCCTCAAGCTCGCCGAGTTGCCCCGCAATTCCAGCCCGACGCGCGTCCGCAACCGTTGCGAGGTCACGGGCCGCCCGCGCGCCTACTACCGCAAGCTGCGCCTGTCGCGTATCGCGCTGCGTGAACTGGGTTCCCAGGGCCAGATCCCCGGTCTTGTGAAGTCGAGCTGGTAAGGAGGTCCGGAACATGGCGATCAACGATCCGCTTGGCGATCTGCTCACCCGCATCCGCAACGCGCAGCTGCGCCGCCGCGGCAAGCTCACCACGCCCGGCTCCAAGCTGCGTGCGCGCGTGCTCGAAGTGCTCAAGGACGAGGGCTATATCCGCGGCTTCACCACGACCGAGTATGGCAACGGCCGCACCGAGTTCGAGGTCGAGCTGAAGTATTTCGACGGCGAGCCCGTGATTCGCTCCATCCAGCGTGTGTCGAAGCCAGGCCGGCGTGTGTACGCCTCGGTCGACAAGCTTCCCCGCGTCGCTGATGGTCTCGGTGTTGTCATTCTCTCCACGCCGAAGGGCGTCATGGCCGACCACACGGCGCGGGAGATCAACGTGGGCGGTGAAGTGCTCCTCGAGGTGTTCTGAGGATCGCCCCGGCGATCCTGGACGTCACCAGGGCATTTGATTGAGAGCACGGGAGGCCATTATGTCTCGTATTGGAAAGAAGCCGGTTTCCGTTCCGGCAGGTGTGACGGCCACCGTTACCGGTCAGGCTGTCAAGGTCAAGGGTCCGAAGGGCGAGCTGTCGTTCGTCGTTCCGGACGAGGTCAGCGTCGAGCTGAAGGACGGCGCGATCAAGGTCGATCCGCGCGACGATACCAAGAAGGCGCGGTCGCTGTGGGGGACGTCCCGCTCGCAGGTCGCGAATCTGGTGCAGGGCGTGTCGCAGGGCTTCGAGAAGAAGCTCGAGATCAACGGCGTGGGTTACAAGGCGGCGGTACAGGGCAAGATCCTCAAGCTGTCGCTCGGTTTCAGCCATGACGTCGATTTCGAGATCCCGGCCGGCATCCTGATCGCCACGCCGAAGCCGACCGAGATCGTCATCAGCGGCATCAACGCGCAGGTCGTCGGCCAGACGGCCGCCAAGATCCGCGATTACCGTCGCCCCGAGCCCTACAAGGGCAAGGGCGTGAAATACGCCGACGAGTTCATCTTCCGCAAGGAAGGCAAGAAGAAGTAAGGATGCGCAGCGATGGCTGAAAAGCTCAGTTCCACGGATCGCCGCAAGGCCCGGGTCCGTCGCGCACTCCGTGCGGCGGCCAACGGGCGGGTGCGCCTGTCCGTTCACCGTTCCTCGAAGCAGATCTACGCCCAGATCATCGACGATGCCGAGGGCCGCACGCTGGCCCACGCGTCGACGCTGGAGAAGGATCTGCGTGGGCAGCTCAAGACCGGCGCCGACATCGAGGCGGCGAAGGTCGTCGGCAAGCTGATTGCCGAGCGCGCGATTGCGGCCGGCGTCAAGGACGTCGTGTTCGACCGCGGCGCGTTCATCTACCACGGTCGCATCAAGGCTCTGGCCGATGCGGCGCGTGAGGGTGGACTGAACTTCTGACCGGCTTTCGGGCCGTCAGGTTACGGCGGATGGTTTGAACATGCGAGCGGGGGCCGCCGCCCCGCGTCAGTGAGATTGACATGGCAAGAGAGCGTCATCAGCAGCGCGACCGTGAAGAGCGCGACAGCGAATTCACGGACAAGCTGGTTCACATCAACCGCGTCGCCAAGGTGGTGAAGGGCGGCCGTCGCTTCGGCTTCGCGGCCCTCGTCGTCATCGGCGACCAGAAGGGCCGGGTCGGCTTCGGCCACGGCAAGGCGCGCGAAGTGCCGGAAGCCATCCGCAAGGCGACGGACGCGGCAAAGCGCGCGCTCGTGCGCGTGCCGCTGAAGGAAGGCCGCACGCTGCATCACGACGTGGCCGGCCGCTGGGGCGCCGGCAAGGTGATCCTGCGCGCAGCACCTCCCGGCACCGGCATCATCGCCGGCGGCCCGATGCGCGCCGTGTTCGAGACGCTGGGCGTCGCGGACGTCGTCGCGAAGTCGATCGGCTCGTCCAACCCCTACAACCTCGTTCGTGCGACCTTTGATGCGCTGAAGCGCGAGGACAGCCCGCGTGCGGTCGCCGCGCGCCGCGGCCTCAAGGTCTCGACCCTGCAGTCGCGTCGACGTGACGCGGTCGAGGGCGAAACGCTCGGCACCGAGGCGTGAGGAGGGGTGAACCATGGCTGACAAGAACACCGCCAAGACGCTGATCGTCGAACAGATCGGCAGCCCCATCCGCCGTCCCGCCTACCAGCGTCAGACGCTGATCGGCCTCGGGCTCAACAAGATCCGCCGTCGCTCCGAGCTGGAAGATACGCCGGCGGTGCGTGGCATGATCGAGAAGGTCAAGCACCTCGTGCGCGTCGTTTCGGACGCTTCCCAAGGTGACAAGCCTTCCGAAGCCGGCAAGTGAGGAGGGCGCAATGGTCAAGCTGAACGAAATTTCGGACAATCCGGGCGCCGTCAAGGCCCGCACCCGCGTGGGTCGCGGCATCGGCTCGGGCAAGGGCAAGACGGGCGGCCGCGGCGTCAAGGGCCAGAAGTCCCGCGCCGGCGTGGCGATCAAGGGCTTCGAGGGTGGCCAGATGCCCATCCATCGCCGCCTGCCCAAGCGCGGCTTCAACAATATCTTCGCCAAGGACTTCAACGAGATCAATCTCGGCCGCATTCAGGAAGCCATCGACGCGGGCAAGCTCGACGCCTCGCAGCCCATCACCAACGAGGTGCTTGTGGCGGCGGGCATCCTGTCCAAGCCGCGCGACGGCGTGCGCATCCTGGGTGTCGGCGAGCTGAAGACGAAGGTGGCGTTTTCGGTCGCGGGTGCATCGAAGTCCGCCATCGCCGCCATCGAGAAGGCCGGCGGATCGCTGACTGTGCTCGCGCCGAAGGTAGCGGAAGCGTAAGTACGCCCTTATATGAGGTGCAGGCAGTGGCGACGCGGAGAGAAATCTCTGGCCGTCGCCATTGTTGTGTAATGGCCCGGGTGGTGATCGCGTATCCGGGCACGCGACACGCATAAGGATCTGATACCCATGGCTTCGGCAGCGGAACAGCTTGCGGCTAATCTCAATTTCGGCGCCTTTTCCAAGGCCGAGGAGCTCAAGAAGCGGATCTGGTTCACGCTCGGCGCGCTGATCGTCTATCGCCTGGGCACCTACATTCCGCTGCCGGGCATCAATCCGCAGGCGGTTGCGGACATCTTCCAGCAGACCCAGGGCGGCGTGCTCGGGCTGTTCAACATGTTCTCGGGCGGCGCCGTCAGCCGTATGGCGATCTTCGCGCTGAACATCATGCCGTATATTTCGGCCTCGATCATCATCCAGCTGCTGACGAGCGTCGTGCCGTCGCTCGAGACGCTGAAGAAGGAGGGCGAGGCCGGCCGCAAGATCATCAACCAGTACACGCGGTATCTCACCGTCGTGCTGGCGATCTTCCAGGCGTGGGGTATCGCCTTCGGTCTGGAGAGTTCGGGCGGCATCGTTCTCGATCCGGGGCTGTTCTTCCGCATTTCGACGGTGATCACGCTGGTGGGCGGCACCATGTTCCTGATGTGGCTCGGCGAGCAGATCACCTCGCGCGGCATCGGCAACGGCATCTCGCTCATCATCTTCGCCGGTATCGTGGCGGAACTGCCGAGCGCCATCGGCGGCACGCTGGAACTCGGGCGCCAGGGCGCGCTGTCGACCGGCATCATTCTCGGCGTGATCCTGATGGCGATCCTGGTCATCGCCTTCATCGTTTACATGGAGCGGGCACAGCGCCGGCTGCTGATCAACTATCCCAAGCGCCAGGTCGGCAACCGGCTCTATGAGGGGCAGACCTCGTTCCTGCCGCTGAAGCTCAACACGGCGGGCGTCATTCCGCCGATCTTCGCCTCGTCGCTGCTGCTGCTGCCGACCACCATCGCCAGTTTCTCCCAGGCGGGCGGCGACACCGGCGTGCTCGGCACGCTGGCGTCCTACCTGGCGCACGGACGGCCCGCCTACATGCTGCTCTATGTGGCGCTGATCGTGTTCTTCGCCTTCTTCTACACGGCGATCGTGTTCAATCCGACCGAGACGGCGGACAACCTGAAGAAGCACGGCGGGTTCATTCCCGGCATTCGCCCCGGCGAGCGCACCGCGGAGTATATCGACTATGTGCTGACTCGCGTTACGACGGTCGGCGCGGCCTATATTGCGCTGATCTGCCTGCTACCGGAAGTGCTGATATCCTATGCGTCCCTTCCGTTCTATTTCGGCGGCACGTCATTGCTGATCGTGGTGACCGTCACCATGGACACGGTTGCGCAGGTTCATGGGCATCTCATGGCCCACCAGTACGAAGGGCTGGTCAAGAAATCTAGATTGAAGGGGGCAAGAAGACGATGATGAGACTGGTATTTCTGGGGCCGCCCGGCGCGGGCAAGGGTACGCAGGCCAAGAGGCTCGTCGACAAGTACGGCATTCCGCAGCTCTCCACCGGGGACATGCTGCGCGCCGCCGTCGCGGCGGGTACGCCGGTCGGCCTCAAGGCCAAGGTCGTCATGGAGGCCGGACAGCTCGTCTCCGACGACATCGTCGTCGGCATCATCGTCGACCGCATCAAGGAGCCGGATGCGCATAACGGCTTCATTCTCGACGGTTTCCCGCGCACCGTCGCCCAGGCGCAGGCGCTCGACGCCGCGCTCGAGGCCAAGGGGCAGAAGGTCGATCTGGCGCTGGAGCTGAAGGTCGACCATGAAAAGCTCGTCGACCGCATCATCAACCGGGCCGAGGAGGCGCGGGCGCGCGGCGAGGAAGTACGCAAGGACGACGATCCGGAGGTGTTCAAGGCGAGGCTCGCGTCCTACGCGCGCGATACGGCCGTCGTCGCCCCCTATTACAAGGAGCGCGGCCTGCTGGTGGAAATCGACGGTCAGCAGCCGATCGACGCCGTGAGCGAATCCATCGAGAAAGCGCTATCGTCGGTCTTGACGAACGTTTAAAAATCGCCTACAGGGACGTCTTCCCTTGAATCGGTTGGCCACGACCGGGATTGATCGGTCGTGCCATCTGGCTTTCGGCGCGCAGGGGCCGGGCTCCACCGGACGCGCGTCCTGTATCCGCCCTTTTCGGGCATACATTGTCCGCCCGCATGGGCATATATGGAGTTGAGCGTGGCTCGTATAGCAGGTGTCAATATTCCGACTGGCAAGCGCGTGGTCATCGCGCTGCAGTACATTCACGGAATCGGTGCCAAGAAGGCCCAGGAAATCATCGAGAAGGTCAGCATCCCGGCCGAGCGTCGGGTCAACGAACTGACCGATGCGGAAGTCCTGCAGATCCGCGAGACCATCGACCGCGATTACGTGGTGGAGGGCGATCTGCGCCGTGAGGTGTCGATCAACATCAAGCGCCTGATGGACCTCGGCTGCTATCGCGGCCTGCGTCATCGCCGCAACCTGCCGGTTCGCGGCCAGCGCACCCACACCAACGCCCGCACCCGCAAGGGCAAGGCGAAGCCGATCGCCGGCAAGAAGAAGTAAGACCGGGCAGCGATGCTGCCACGCCGTCGCCGTGGCTCTTCTGCTGCGGCGGCGTCTTTCGTTTCAACAATCGTCGGTTTCGACAATCATCCCGAGCGCCTGGAATGACGGGCGCGCCTGAAGGATCCGGAAAACAATGGCAAAAGAAGCAACCCGCATTCGCCGCCGCGAACGCAAGAACATCGTCTCGGGCGTCGCCCATGTCAACGCATCGTTCAACAACACGATGGTGACCATTACCGACGCCCAGGGCAACACGATTTCGTGGTCTTCGGCGGGTGCGATGGGTTTCAAGGGCTCGCGCAAATCGACGCCCTACGCGGCGCAGGTCGCGGCCGAGGATGCGGCGCGCAAGGCGGCTGATCACGGCATGCGCACCATCGAGGTCGAGGTGACGGGGCCCGGCTCCGGCCGCGAATCGGCGCTGCGCGCGTTGCAGGCTGCGGGTTTCACCGTGACGTCGATCCGCGACGTGACCCCCATTCCGCACAACGGATGCCGCCCGCGCAAGCGTCGCCGTGTCTGATCGTCTTTGTCTGATGTCCCCGCCGCGCGGCACTGGTGCCGTGCGGCCTTTTGGTCCGTTGGCGCGGTTTCTTCGTCCCGCCCGCCGCGGTCGAGCACTCCGAGAGGTGCGGTCGTGATCCAGAAAAACTGGCAGGAACTCATCAAGCCCAGCAAGCTTCAGGTGACGCCCGGCGATGATCCGCGTCGCATTGCGACGATCGTTGCCGAGCCACTCGAGCGCGGTTTCGGTTTGACGCTGGGGAATGCCCTTCGCCGGGTGCTGCTGTCGTCGCTGCAGGGCGCGGCGGTGCAGGCGGTCCATATCGACGGCGTGTTGCACGAATTCTCGTCCATTCCGGGCGTGCGGGAAGATGTCACCGACATCATCCTCAACATCAAGGCCATCGCCATCAAGATGCAGGGCGAGGGCCCCAAGCGCCTGACGCTACGCAAGCAGGGGCCGGGCGTGGTCACCGCCGGCGACATCGCGACGGTGGGCGATATCCAGATCCTCAATCCGGAACTGGTGCTGCTGACGCTGGACGACGGCGCGGAAATCCGCATCGAGTTCACGGTCAACACCGGCAAGGGCTACGTGCCGTCCGAGCGCAACCGCCCGGAGGACGCGCCCATCGGCCTCATCGCCGTGGACAGCCTCTACAGCCCTGTGAAGAAGGTCTCCTACCGCGTTGAAAACACGCGCGAAGGACAGATCCTCGACTATGACAAGCTGACGCTCGTCGTCGAGACGAACGGCTCCATCGCTCCCGACGATGCCGTGGCCTATGCGGCCCGTATCCTGCAGGATCAGCTCGCCGTGTTCGTCAACTTCGAGGAGCCGCGCCGCGAGGAAGCGGCCGTGTCCACGCCGCAGCTGCCCTTCAACCCGGCGCTGCTCAAGAAGGTCGACGAGCTGGAGCTGTCGGTGCGTTCGGCCAACTGCCTCAAGAACGACAACATCGTCTACATCGGCGATCTCATCCAGAAGACCGAGGCGGAGATGCTGCGCACGCCGAACTTCGGCCGCAAGTCGCTCAACGAGATCAAGGAAGTGCTGGCTTCCATGGGCCTGCACCTGGGCATGGAAGTGACCGGCTGGCCGCCGGAGAACATCGAAGAGCTCGCCAAGCGCTTCGAGGAGCACTACTGAGCCGCCGAAGCGCCGGGCCTTGCCCCGGCGCACGTCGCCATGCTCAGCTTTTGCTCGAGCATGGCGCTCTAACTTTTTGATATATCAAGAAATACAGAAAGTGGCAGCCGTACCGTGGCACGGCGGCTGCCCAAGAAAAGGAGTTCGCCATGCGTCATGGTTTCGCCCACCGCCGTTTCAATCGTTCGTCCGCGCACCGCAAGGCGATGTTCGCCAATCTCGCTGCGGCGCTCATCAAGCATGAGCAGATCATCACCACGCTCCCCAAGGCGAAGGACCTGCGTCCCGTTGTCGAGAAGCTGGTGACGCTCGGCAAGCGCGGCGATCTGCACGCCCGCCGCCAGGCCATCGCACAGCTCCGCGACCCCGTGCTGGTGCGCAAGCTCTTCGACGTGCTCGGCCCGCGCTACAAGGAGCGCAACGGCGGTTACACGCGCGTTCTGAAGGCCGGCTTCCGCTACGGCGACAACGCGCCGATCGGCGTGATCGAGTTCGTCGACCGCGACATCAACGCCAAGGGACAGGACTCCGGCCCCGTGCAGGTCGAGGCCGACGCAGAGGCGTGAGCTTCCGGCTCCACAGTGGATAGGCAATGCGAGACGGGCGGCCTCTGGGCCGCCCGTTTGCTTCGGGGGCGAGGCAAAGGCGTCATCTTTCGCATGATCGCCTTTCGCGCCGATCGGTTGTCGCGCCGCTGCGCGTTCATTAGATATAGCCACTCTTCCGCCTGGATCGTGGGGGAATGTTGCGTATGAGCATGAATCGATGGTGCCTGCGCCGGCTCACCGGGGCGTTGGCGGTGGTGGCCGTTGCGGCCGGCGGCTTGCCGTTGTCCACGGCACAGGCCGAGATGGCGGACGCGGCGCGCGAGCGGGTGGTGCCCGGCGCGCGGGCGGACGTGCTGCTGTCGCTCGCGCCGGTGGTGCGCGAGATCGTGCCCTCCGTGGTCAACGTCTACGGCGCGCGGGTGGAGCAGCGCCGCGCGCATCCGTTTCTGGACGACCCGTTCTTCCAGCGGTTCTTCGGCGAGGGCGGCTTCGGCGTGCCGCGCGACCGCGTGCAGCGTTCGGCCGGTTCCGGCGTGGTCGTCGATCCGTCCGGCCTCGTCATCACCAATCATCACGTCATCGCCGGCATGACCGAGGTGAAGGTGTCGCTGTCCGATCGGCGCGAATACGAGGCCGAGATCGTGCTCAGCGACGAGCGTTCGGACCTCGCCGTTCTCAAGATCGAGGGCGACGGCCCGTTTCCGGCGGCACGGCTCGGCGATTCGGACGCACTCGAGGTCGGTGACTTCGTCATCGCGCTCGGCAACCCCTTCGGCGTCGGCCAGACGGTGACGCAGGGCATCGTTTCGGCGCTGGCGCGCACGCAGGTCGGCATCAGCGACTTCCAGTCGTTCATCCAGACCGACGCCGCCATCAATCCGGGCAATTCGGGCGGTCCGCTGGTCGACCTCAACGGCGATGTCGTCGGCATCAACACGGCGATCTTCACCCGTTCGGGCGGCAGCCACGGCATCGGCTTCGCCGTGCCGTCGGCAACGGTGCGGCTCGTGCTCGAGTCCGCCCGTTCGGGTGGCCGCGTGGTGCGCCGGCCGTGGCTGGGCGCGCGCCTGCAGACGGTCAGCCAGGATATCGCCCACGGCCTCGGACTGCAGCGGCCGCTCGGCGCGCTCGTCGCCTCGGTGGTGGAGGACAGCCCGGCGAGTGCGGCCGGACTCAGGCCCGGCGACGTCATCACCGCCGTCGCGGGCCGGTCTGTCGATGACCCGGATGGCTTCGGCTACCATTTCTCCTCGCGCCCGCTCGAGGGGCAGGTCGCGCTGTCGGTGCTGCGCGCTGGCGAGACGCTGATCCTGACGCTGCCTCTCCAGCCCGCGCCCGAGCGCCCGGCGCGCGATCCGGTGACAGCCGGCGACAGGCCGCTGTCGCCGTTCGTCGGGGCGACGGTGGTCAATCTGTCACCCGCCGTCGCCGAGGAGCTGGCGATCGCCCATGCCGACAGCGGCGTGGTGATTCTCGACCCCGGCGCCTCGGCCCGCTACGGCTTTCGCGCCGGAGATATCCTGCTGTCGATCAACGACCGCAAGATCGTCAGCACGCGCGATTTCGACGCCGCATGGCGCATAGCGCCGCGCTACTGGCGCATCGTGCTCAACCGGCAGGGGCGTGTCCTGCGCACCGAGCTCTCCGGTTGATCGCCGCCCGACCGGCGTTTGGATCATGTCATCGTTTCACAGAAACGCTGATTCCATTTGATCGGAAAGCGCTCTAACGTGGTGCGTGTTCTTCTTTCTGGGGGCGGTGAGGCGCGATGCCGAACCTTTTCGATGCAGCCGGTCTCGATCGTGACGCCCCGCGCCCGCTGGCCGACCGGCTTCGCCCGACCCGCCTCGACGAGGTGGTGGGGCAGGAACATCTGACCGGTCCGGACGGGGCGCTGACCCGGCTGCTGCGCTCGGGCGCCATCGGCAGCCTCATCTTCTGGGGGCCGCCGGGCACGGGCAAGACAACGGTGGCGCGGCTGCTCGCCGGCGAGACCAATCTCGTGTTCGAGCAGATGTCGGCGATCTTCTCCGGCGTCAACGATCTCAAGAAGGCGTTCGAGGCCGCGCGCGCCCGCCGGCAGACGGGCCAGGGCACGCTGCTGTTCGTGGACGAGATCCACCGTTTCAACCGTGCCCAGCTCGACGCATTCCTGCCGGTGATGGAGGACGGCACCATCACGCTCGTGGGCGCGACGACGGAGAACCCGTCGTTCGCGCTCAATGCAGCGCTGCTGTCGCGCGCGCGGGTGATGACGTTCCATTCGCTCGATGAGACGGCGCTGCTCGCCCTGCTGGCGCGGGCGGAGGAGGTGGAGGGACGCCCGCTTCCGCTCGACGAGGAGGCGCGCCTGTCGCTCGTGCGCATGGCCGACGGCGACGGCCGCGCGGCGCTCACGCTCGCGGAGGAGCTGTGGCGCGCGGCGGGCGAGGGCGAGGTCTTCAACGTCGAGCAGTTGCAGGAGGTGGTGCAGCGGCGCGCGCCGATCTACGACAAGTCGCAGGACGGCCACTACAACCTGATCTCGGCGCTGCACAAGACGGTGCGCGGCTCGGACCCGGACGCGGCGCTCTACTACCTCGCCCGTATGCTCGACGCGGGGGAGGACCCGCTCTACCTGGCGCGGCGCATGGTGCGCATGGCGGTGGAGGATATCGGCCTCGCCGATCCGCAGGCGCTCGTTATCGCCAACGCCGCCAAGGATGCCTATGACTTCCTCGGCTCGCCGGAGGGCGAGCTGGCGCTGGCGCAGGCCATCGTCTATCTGGCGACCGCGCCGAAATCGAACGCCGCCTACGTGGCCTTCAGCCGGGCGCGCAAGGTCGCCAAGGCCGGCGGCTCGGCTATGCCGCCCAAGGTGATCCTGAACGCGCCGACGAAGTTCATGCAGTCCGAGGGTTACGGCGCGGGCTATGCCTACGATCACGACGAGCCGGACGCCTTCTCGGGGCAGGACTACTGGCCGGAGGCGGTCGGCCGGCACACGTTCTATCGGCCCGTGGAGCGCGGGTTCGAGCGGGAGATCGCCAAGCGGCTGGCATGGTGGCAGAAGCTGCGGGCTGAGCGGCAGGGCAACAAATGAGCGCGGCCTACGCTTTGACGGTATTCGCGGGTGCGGGGCTGGGCGGCGTGCTGCGCTGGCTCGTCGGGATCGTGGCGGCGCGCTGGCTCGGAACGTCGTTTCCGTGGGGGACGATGTTCGTCAACGTCAGCGGTTCGTTCGTGATGGGCGGGCTCGCGGCGCTGCTGCTGTTCCGCGCCGGGGCGGCCGAGTGGCAGGGGGCGCGCCTGTTCCTGTTGACCGGCGTTCTGGGCGGCTATACGACGTTCTCGTCCTATGCGCTTGATATCGCCGTCCTGTGGGAGCAGGGAGACTTCTCCGCGGCCGCGATATATGGCCTGGGGTCGGTCGTGTTGTCGGTAGCGGGGCTCGCGGCAGGGCTCGCTTTGGTGCGGAGCTTGGCATGAACGGGACGCGTGGAAGAGCAGGAGCCGGCAAGGCACCGGGAGGCGGGAGGAGCGCCCGTCCCGCCGGGCCGTTCGGCGCGGGCCGGGCGGGCGGTTCCGGGCGCGCGGAAGGGCAGGGAGCTGTGCGGGCGAAGGCGCCCGCTTCCAAGCCGTTGCGCGCCAAATCCCTGTCATCCAGATCGTCAAAAGCGTCCCCTGCCAAAGTGTCCGCCTCGGAGCCCGCGAGCGGGGCGCAGCCGCGAGCCGTGACTTCCGCCGCCGGTCCGCTTCGATCCAAGTCCGTGCAGAAGCGGGAGGCGAGCGAAGTTCTCGCCACCGGCGTGCAGACGCTCACGGTGACGGCGGACGAGGCCGACATGCGCCTCGACCGGTTTCTGACGGCCCGCTTTCCGCAACTGCCTTTCACCCACATTCAGCGCATCGTGCGCAAGGGCGAGCTGCGCGTCGACGGCAAGCGCGTCAAGCCCAACGACCGGCTGGTCGAGGGGCAGAGCGTGCGCATGCCGCCGCTCAAGATCGAGGAGCGCGCGCCCGCGCCCCGCAGCCTCAAGCACGGCGGCGACGATCTCGCGTTCCTGAAATCGATCACGCTCTATGAGGACAAGGACGTGCTCGTGCTTAACAAGCCCATGGGGCTTGCGGTGCAGGGCGGCTCCGGCACCACGCGCCACGTCGACGGACTGCTGGAGGCGATGCGCGACGCGGAGGGGCAGAAGCCGCGCCTCGTCCACCGGCTCGACAAGGACACCGCCGGCTGCCTCGTCATCGCCAAGACGCGCTTCGCGGCGACGGCGCTGGCGAAAAGCTTTCGCTCGCGCTCGGCGCGAAAAGTCTACTGGGCGCTGGTCGCGGGCGTGCCGCGCGTCAAGCAGGGGCGCGTCTCCACCTATCTGGCGCGCGAGGAGCAGCAGGACGGCGATGCGCGCATGGCCGTCGCGAAGCACGGCGACGAGGGCGCGAGCCACGCCGTGACCTATTACGCGGTCGTGGACAACGTGGCGCAGAAGCTGGCGTGGCTGTCGCTGAAGCCGGTGACCGGGCGCACGCACCAGTTGCGCGCACACGCGGCACACATCGGCCACCCGATCGTGGGCGATCCGAAATATTTCAACGTCGAGAACTGGGAACTGCCCGGCGGCATCCAGAAGAAGCTGCATCTCCTGGCGCGGCGCATCGTCATCCAGCATCCGCGCACCGGCAAGCCGCTCGACGTCACGGCCCCCCTGCCGCCGCACATGCAGCAATCGTGGAACCTGCTCGGCTTCGACGCCGGGCGCTTTGACCCGATCGTCGAAGCGCCCGACGAATAGGGCATGTCGATATTTGGGTGATGCTGGCTGGCCTAACCCGGATCTCGACACGCCCTGGCGTGCCGCTATTCCGCCGCTGCGGCATTGAGCCGCACGAAACCCTGTTCGAGATCGGCCTTGAGGTCGCGCACATCCTCGAGCCCGATCTGGAGGCGAACGGTCGGCCCCTCCGGCTCCCACGGCGTCGCCGTGCGGTAGGGGGCGGCGCGGAAGGGAACGGCGAGGCTCTCGAAGCCGCCCCACGAATAGCCCAGCCCGAAGAAGCGCAGGTGATCGAGAAAGGCAGCGACGGCCTTCTGCGGTACGGGCTTCAGCACAATGGAAAAGAGGCCGCTGGCGCCGAGGAAGTCGCGTTTCCACAGCGCGTGGCCGGGGTGGCTTTCGAGTGCCGGATGGAGCACGCGCGACACCTCCGGGCGGGTTTCGAGCCAGCGCGCCAGTTCGAGCGCCGACTTCTGATGCGCCTCAAGCCGCACCGCGAGCGTGCGCAGGCCCCGCAGCGCCAGATAGGCGTCGTCGGGGCCGACGCACAGGCCGGTGTCGCCATGGGTCCGCAACAGCGCCCGCCAGGCACGTGCATTGGCCGAGACGGTGCCGAACAGCACGTCCGAATGGCCGGAAAGATACTTCGTGCCCGACCAGATCGACAGGTCGACGCCGCGCGCGTGCGCCGGGAAATAGAGCGGCGTCGCCCAGGTGTTGTCGAGCAGCACGAGGATGTCGCGCGCATGCGCCACCTCCGCGATGGCCGGGATGTCCTGCACCTCGAAGGTGAGGGAGCCCGGCGATTCGGTGAATATCGCCCGCGTGTTGGGCCGGAACAGGCGGGCGATGTCGGCGCCGACCAGCGGATCGTAGTAGGTCACCTCGACGCCGAAGCGCGTCAGCACGTTGTCGCAGAAGGTGCGGATGGGATCATAGGCGGAATCGGTCACAAGCAGGTGATCGCCCGCCTTCAGCACGGCGAACAGCGCCGTCGACACCGCCGAAAGGCCGGAGGGGCACAACACCACGCCGGCGCCGCCCTCGATGGCGCTCACAGCCTCCTGCAGGGCGGTCATGGTCGGCGAACCGCGCCTGCCGTAGCCGTAGCGGTTGGTACGCTCGGCCATGTCCCTCACGGAGGGAAACAGCACGGTGGAACCGTGATAGACCGGCGGGTTGACGAAGCCGAACGCCTCCTCGGGGTGACGCCCTGTGACCGCCAAACGGGTCGCGGGTTGCAGATCGGCGATATCGTCGGTGGAAAATTTGTGCATGGCCTGAAACCGTCCCGGAAATATGAAAAGCGACCAAGACTTTGCCGCGCCCGAAAGTGCGGCGCAAGTCGGCACGACGCAACATTTGCGGCATGAGAATTAGCGGTTGCGCGTAGGAATTGAGCATGCCGCTCTTGACCTTCATTGGAAAGTAGATTGAAATATCCGGCAGGCTGCGCTGACTGATCGCGCGCCACAGCTGGTCTATACTAATAAGCAGGAGATGTGCACCTCCGCTGCTGATGTGGATATTCTGTATGCTCTGTAAAATTCAAGATTTAATACTGATTGTGCGCACTTCTGCATTGTAACCGTGGGGATTGTACTTATGACTAGTAGAGCTTTAGCTTTCCTTGCCGCCGGTGTCGTCGCGGGAGGTATCGGCTTGGCGTCCGCGTCGGCTGCGACGCTGGATCAGGTGAAACAACGCGGCGTGCTGCATTGCGGCTCCAATCCGGGTCTGGCCGGCTTCGCCGTTGCCGACGACAAGGGAGAGTGGACCGGTTTCGACGTATCGTTCTGCCGCGCCATCGCTGCGGCGATCTTCGACGATCCGACCAAGGTCAGGTTCGTGCCGCTGACGGCGAAGGATCGCTTTACCGCCGTCCAGTCGGGCGAGGTGGACGTGCTCATCCGCAACACCACCTGGACGATGTCGCGCGACACGACGCTCGGTCTCAACCTCGGGCCGGTGAACTACTATGACGGGCAGGGCTTCATCGTGCGCCAGTCGCTCGCTCTGACGTCGGCGAAGGAGCTCGAGGGCGCGTCCGTCTGCGTACAGCAGGGGACGACGACGGAACTCAATCTGGCCGACTTCTTCCGCGTCAACAACATCAAGTACGAGCCGGTCACCTACGCCTCGGCCGTGGAGGCGGTGAAGGCCTACGATTCCGGCCGCTGCGACGCGTTCACCACCGACGCCTCGGCACTCTACGCCGAGCGCCTGCGCCTGACCACGCCGGACGATCACGTCGTGCTGCCGGAGATCATCTCCAAGGAGCCCTTTGCGTCCGTGGTACGCCACGGCGACGATCAGTGGTTAGATCTGGTGCAGTGGACGACTTTTGCGCTCATCAACGCCGAGGAGCTGGGCGTGACCCAGGCCAACCTCGACGAGCAGCTCAAGTCCGACAATCCGGAAGTGCGCCGTCTCCTGGGCGTGGAGGGCAATTTCGGCGAGGGCATCGGCCTGCCGGCGGACTGGGTGGTGCGCATCATCCGCCACGTCGGCAATTACGGCGAAATCTTCGCCGCGAACCTCGGTCCCGAGACACCGCTCGAGATCGAGCGCGGGCTGAACAACCTGTGGAACAACGGCGGCATTCTCTACGCCCCGCCGGTTCGCTGAACGCGCGCCCGCCGGCGGGAGGGAACCTTCCGCCGGCGGAGCCCGTTTCGTGGCAGGAACAGCCGGAGCATGCGCCGACGGGCGTTGCGGCTGGATCGGCTCCACCGCCTTGTGCAGGCATCGACGTTTTCCGGAAGTTTGACGCTCTCGCCAATGAACGGATGGAGGGCGGACCGGCATCGTTGGGGCCGCCCTTCGAAAAAAGAACCCCCGGGGGCGATAACAAATGAGCGAGACGACGCCCGCCCTGGGCGGGAAACGTGCATCCGATGAACCTGCCTATCGCGACGATAGGGCGTCTTCCCTGCTCTACAATCCCACCGTGCGGGGTGCCGCGTATCAGGTGGCGCTGGTCGCAGCCGTCGCCTTCATCCTTTACGAGGCGACGACGAACGCCATCGTGAACATGCGGCGGCTCGGCATCGTTTCCGGCTTCGATTTCTGGAACGCGCCGGCCGGTTTTGATATCAACCAGCGGCTGATCGGCTATAGCTCGACCTATTCGACCTATGGCGAGGCGTTCCTCGTGGGGTTGCTCAACACCCTTCTGGTCGCGGCCGTCGGCATCGTTCTCGCGACGGTGCTGGGCTTCATCGTCGGGATCGCACGGCTGTCGCGTAACTGGATCATCAGCGTAATCGCGGCGAGCTACGTGGAGTTCTTCCGCAACATTCCGCTGCTGCTGCAGCTTTACGTCTGGTACAACGCCGTCCTGCGCGCCTTGCCCGCGCCGCGCCAGTCGCTGGCGGTGGCGGACGTGGCCTATCTCAACAACCGGGGCCTGTTCGTCCCCGAGCCGATCTTCGGCCCGGGCAGCGGGGCGCTGCCGCTCGCGGCGGCGGGCGCGATCGCGGCGATCGTGCTCTATCGCCGCTGGGCGCACCGGGATCAGGACCGGACCGGCCGCCAGCACCGCACCGGCCTGGTGTCGGCGCTGCTCCTTGCAGGCTTCCTCGCGGCGGCGTGGCTCCTGGCTGGCGGACCCGTCAGCTTCAACGTGCCGGAACTGCGCGGCTTCAACATCGCCGGCGGCTTGCAGGTCTTTCCGGAATTCGTGGCGCTGCTGCTCGGGCTCAGCATCTACACGGCGGCGTTCATCGCCGAGATCGTGCGCGCCGGCATCCTGTCGGTCTCGCGGGGGCAGACGGAGGCGGCCTATGCGCTGGGACTGCGTCCCGGGGTCAGCCAGCGTCTCATTGTCATCCCGCAGGCGATGCGGGTGATCGTGCCGCCGCTCACCAGCCAGATGCTCAACCTCACCAAGAACTCCTCCCTGGCGGTGGCCATCGGCTATCCGGATCTGGTGCAGGTGTTCATGGGTACGGTGCTGAACCAGACGGGGCAGGCCATCGAATGCGTGGTAATCACCATGGGCGTCTATCTGCTGCTGAGCCTGCTGACGTCGCTCGCCATGAACATCTACAACCGCCGCGTGGCGATCGTGGAGCGATAGGAGGCGGCCGGGATGACAAGTGAAACGACCATTGGCGAAATGACTCCGCGTGCAGCCGCCTTCGTGCGCGGCGTCGGCGTGCCGGAGCAGAAGCCGCCGGTGCTCGTCGGCGGGCCGGTGGCGTGGGTGCGCGCCAACCTGCTGTCCTCGCCGCTCAACGTGCTGCTGACGCTGGTCGGGCTCTCGATCCTCTATCTGATCGTGCCGCCCATCGTCCGCTTCCTGCTGGTGGACGCGGTGTGGACCGGGAACGACCGCACCGCCTGCCTCGTGGAGACGGTGGGACGGGACGTCGGGGCTTGCTGGGCCTATGTCGGCTACCGGCTGCGGTTTTTCGTCTACGGCGCGTTCCCGGACGGGCAGCTCTGGCGGGTCAACCTGGTTTTCCTCCTGTGCATCGTCGGCATCGTCTGGCTGCTGTCGACGCGGATCCCGCGCAAGGACCTCGGCGCGGTCTACTTCTTCGCTCTGTTTCCGGTGGCGGCCTTCATCCTGCTCTACGGCTGGCCCTTCCTCGGCCTGCGCCGCGTCGACACCACGTACTGGGGCGGGGTGGTGGTGACGCTGGTGGTGGCGTTCACGGGCATCGTGGTGTCGCTGCCGTTCGGCGTCCTGCTGGCGCTCGGGCGGCGGTCTCGGCTGCCGCTGGTGCGGCTGGTGTCGGTGATCTTCATCGAGTTCTGGCGCGGGGTGCCGCTGATCACGGTGCTGATCATGGCCAACACGATGCTGCCGCTGTTTCTGCCGGGCAACCTGTCGCCGGACAAGCTGCTGCGGCCCATCGTCGGTGTGGCGCTGTTCGCCTCCGCCTACATGGCCGAGGTGGTGCGCGGCGGCCTGCAGGCGATCCCCAAGGGGCAGTTCGAGGGCGCGCAGTCTCTCGGCCTCAACTACTGGCAGATGACGCGGCTCGTGGTGCTGCCGCAGGCGCTGCGCATCGTCATCCCGGGCATCGTCAATACTTTCATCGGCCTGTTCAAGGACACCTCGCTGGTATCGATCGTCGGCATCTTCGATCTGATGCGCACCATCGAGGTGTCGCTCGCCGATCCGCGCTGGTCGACGCCGGTGACGGCCGCCACCGGCTACGCTTTCGCGGCGCTGTTTTATTTTATCTGCTGTTTTGGTATGTCTCGTTATTCTATAGCGATGGAGAAGAGATTGGCCGCCGGCCACGATCGACAGGGGACAGGGAAATGACGACCGCCGTGCACGAATCCCCGCAGGATACCCGCCAACCGGAAGACACGCCCGCCATCCGCATGATCGACGTGCACAAATGGTTCGGCGAGTTCCATGTGCTGCGCGACATCAATCTCGACGTTGCCAAGGGCGAGCGCATCGTCATCTGCGGCCCGTCGGGATCGGGAAAATCGACACTGATCCGCTGCATCAACCGGCTGGAGGAATTCCAGAAGGGCCGCATCATCGTCGGCGGCATCGAGCTGACCAACAACATCAAGCGCATCGACGAAGTGCGGCGCGATGTCGGCATGGTGTTCCAGCATTTCAATCTCTTCCCGCATCTCACCATTCTGGAGAACTGCACATTGGCGCCGATCTGGGTGCGCAAGATGCCGAAGAAGGAGGCCGAGGCCATCGCCATGCGCTATCTGGAGCGGGTGAAGATCCCCGAGCAGGCGAACAAATATCCGGGCCAGCTGTCCGGCGGCCAGCAGCAGCGCGTCGCCATCGCCCGCTCGCTGTGCATGAACCCCAAGATCATGCTGTTCGACGAGCCCACCTCGGCGCTCGATCCCGAGATGGTGAAGGAAGTGCTCGACACCATGGTCACGCTGGCCGAGGAGGGCATGACCATGCTGGTCGTCACCCACGAGATGGGCTTTGCCCGGCAGGTGGCGGACCGGGTGATCTTCATGGATCAGGGGCAGATCGTGGAGATGAATACGCCGGCGGAATTCTTCTCCAACCCGCAGCACGAGCGCACGAAAATCTTCCTCAGCCAGATCCTGCACTGATCTTCGCCGCACATCGTCATCCGGCCATTGATCTTCGCAGGCCGAGGTGCCAAACAGGACGGGGGAGATGGCGGGCGCGCGTCAGCGCACCGGAGGTCCCCGGCGGAACCCCCGGCCTTCCTATCCTGGTCCGGGGCCAACGATCTGGCGGAGCGGGGGCATGCTGTTCTTCATTTTTGTGGTCATCCTGTCACTCATCGGCGCGGTGGTGCTGTCGTCGATCCTCGGCCGGCAGGGCGTCTATGTCGCGGGCGTCGCGCTGCTCATCGGGGCGGGAATCGCGCTGCTCGGGCCCATCATCACCTCCTGCCGCGCCTGCTGGACCGAGGTGCTGAGCCTTGCGGCCTTTCTCTCGGCGCCGTTCTTCATCGTCGGCTGGATCGCGCTGGCGCAGACCAACGTGTTCCATATTCCGCAGAAACTGCTCTATGGCCTCGGCGGCCTGATGGTGCTGCAGACGCTGTGGGCTTCGCGGGTGATGATCTTCGCCACTCTCGAGGGCAATTGCCCGTGCGGTTCGGCGCTCGCCGGCTTCGTCGGCACCGAATTGTCGGCCTCGGGCTTCGACCGGCTGGCCGGCCCGTGGTTCCTGGGGGAGGCGGTCGTGACGCTCGCCATTCTCGTCAGCATCTGGCGGCGCACGCGCGCCCGGCCATCCTACGCGTGACGGTTTTCGGGCGGCGAGGGAGCAAGAAAGAGGCGCCCTTCAGGGCGCCTCATGTGTTAGGGCGGGTTGATAGATACCACCTGTGACAATGCGCGAGCCCGAGGGGCTTACGGTTCGATGATGCTGACGGTGTCGCCTTCGGGATCGTCGATTTCGGGCTGGCCGCGCTCGGCCCGCTTGGCCTTGTTCACGACATAGACGAGGTTCGACTTCGGGTCGACGGTGACATGGTTCGGGTGGCTGCCGGTCTTGAGATCGGCGATGACGCTGTAGTCCTTGCCGCTGACGATCGTCACGGTGCCCGTGCCGCGGTTGCCGACGTAGATCTGGTCGTTGGCCGGGTTGTAGGCGAGGGCGATCGCGCCGGCGCCGGTCTCGACCGATTTGATCAGCTCGCCGGTTTCCGGATTGATGACCGTCAGCGTGCCGGAAACCTGGTTGGTCACGAACAGGCGGTTGCCCTTCGCGTCGAGCACCGCCCGGATCGGCCCTTCGCCGCCGGCGCTGAACGTGCGGCTGATGGCCTTCTTCTCGAGATCGACCACGGCGATGTCGTGGCTGACGAGGCGGGTGAGGAAAAGCCGCTTGTTGGCCGCATCGAGCTCGATTCCGGCTGCGCGTCCGCCCAGATTCTCGATCACGTCGACGATCTTGTGCGTCGCGCCGTCGACGACCCAGACGGCGCTGTCCTCGCCGGGGACGGAGACATAGGCACGGTTGGCCGCCTCGTCCGCCACGACATTATAGGGATGCGCCTTCTCGCCATGCGTGAAGGTGGCGACGATCTTGCCGCTGCCCAGATCGATGACCGACGCGTTGCTGTGGCGCGTGTCGGTGGAGAAAACGGTATTGGTGGCGGCGTTGAACGCGAGCCCCAGGGCCGCCGATTCCTTGGTCGATATCTCGGACTTGAGCTCAAGCGTCTGCGGATCGAGAATCAGGATCTTGCCCTCGGGCGCGGAGCGTTGCGCCCCCGTGGCGGAAACGGCCAGTGCGCCGTTGTTGTCGAGAAAGGCCTGGTAGAGGCCGGTGCCGACCTTCTCCGTCTTCTTCACTTCGGGCGCCGCCAGGGCGGAACCGGCGACGACGAGGGCAAGGACGCCGAGCGACGCCGCGAGCAGAGGGGCCTTCGATGATGTTCTTACGGGCAGCGGGTTCATGCAGGAGCTCCTGAGATTATGTACGGTTCGGGTACGAATCGCCATGCCGGCAGGGGAACGGCTCCCGGCATATGGCGCACCTCGATCGCAGACAAGCTAAAGTATTGGCAGATGAAAATAAAGCAGTAATACAAACAATATATTTATTATAATTCCAATTCAAAATTGTTTGTAATAATTCTGAGTGTGAATTTTACGTTACATGCCTTGTGGTAAATATATTGATTGTACATCGGGAAGCATAGGTCCGTGGGCGTCATCCGGTGTTGGGGGCGCCGCGCATTCGCTGTGCTCCAAACAGAAAAGCCGAGCGGGAAGCAACGACTTCCGGCCCGGCTGTGTCGGGAATAGAGCGGCGGATCGGCGATCCGATGTTGACTGAAGGTCCTGCCGGCAGGCTCACACGCGCAGTGAGGCGAATTCCTCGTCCGGCGGCTGCAGCGACGAGGACGAGGCCCCGCTGAATTCCGGCGAGGCGATGAGGTTGCGCCATGCCTCGGCGACGTTGACCGACTTGCGGAAGAATTCCTCGAAAGATTCCTGCGACAGGCCCTCGAACGACAGATGATCGACGTAGATCAGGCGGCTTTCCTGACGGTCGAGCCCGACCGCGCCCGAGCCGACCAGCAACCCCGCGAGATTGACCTCGAGCAGATTGGCGTAGATTTCCGCGTTGTTGGTCGCCGGGAAATCGCCCAGAATGGACAGAAGCACCAGATGCTTCTTTTCGGGGTTGTACTGCGCGTCGATGACGATGTCGTCGAAGCTGAGCCGGATGGCGTTGTTTTCGTCGAGCGCCAGGTCTGGGATACCCAGCTTGCGACCAAAGTCAGAGAACAGAATCTTGGGATCCGCGACAGTAGACATTCGACCTAGCTCCGTAACAGTGCGCAGGCAGCCGTATAACTCAAAATAACGCGGCCATCATACGGAACAACGCCACGGCAGTCAAACATCAATCAAATATTAATTGGGGAATCGATGTATATCGAAGAAAAGAAGTCTTAAGAGTATTATTCTATATATTCGAACCAATCCATCTCTTATAATAATATATGATCTTCCATATCAATAAAATGCCATACCCGATGCCTGAATGTTCTGTTGTCTTCGGGCTGCAGTCGTCGAAGGTCTTGTGTTCAATCGCCCGCGCCGCCTCTTTCGCTGCCGTGCGGACGCGGCTCCGTCGCCGTCGTGTCCCGCGCGGTGGTGCCGGCGTGTTTCTGCTCCGCCGCGAAGCGGGCCTCTTCGGCCTTGTGCCTGAACTGCGAGCACACGAGCCATCCCTTGGCCGGGCGCAGCACAGCGAGGCAGCCGAACAGGATCAATGGGAAGGTCGTGAAGAAATGGACCCAGAGGGGAGCGCCGAAGGACAGCTCCAGCCAGAGGCCGACCGCAAGCGCGGGGATGCTGCCGATCCACATGGCGAAGAACGCCGGACCGTCGGCGGGGTCCGCGAAGGAATAGTCGAGGCCGCAGACCTCGCAGCGCTCGGCGAGGCTCAGGTAGCCCTTGAAGAGATGACCTTCGCCGCAGCGCGGACAGCGTCCCTGCACCCCGAGCACGAAGGGCGACTTGTCCGTTCCCTCGATATCGATCGCCGACATGATCAGAACTCCCGGAGTGTGCTGCAGATGATACCCGTCTCAGATAGAACGATCGCCTGCCCGCCGCAATGGCGCGCGCGGCGGCCGCTCACGCGGCCCGGTCGTCCGGCCGTTCGTCGCTTTTCGGTTCGCCGGCTTGCCCGTACAGCGTCCTGGACAGCCGCGAGCGCTCGAACAGGACCACGACAACGATGGCGAACCCGAGCGGTATCAGGAGATAGAGCAGCCGGAAAACCAGCAGCGCGGCGAGAATGTCCGACTGGGAGAGATGCTCGCTCGCCATCGCGTTGAGGAACACGAACTCCAGCACGCCGAGCCCGCCCGGCGCATGGGAGACGAGGGCGAGCGAGAACGAGGCGAGGAAGACGCCGAGCACGACGAAATACCCGGGATTGCCCGCCTCCGGCAGGGCGAAATAGATGATGCCGGCAGCACCGATCAGCTCCAGAGGCGCGGCGAAAAGCTGCCGGAAGGTGACGGGCAGGCGCGGATAATAGACCGCGAACTTGCCGATGATCAGCGGCTTGAACTCGCGCCACGAGCCGAGCACGTAGAGCGCCACCAGCGCGAGAAGCCCCACGCCGGTGACCTGTGCGAGCCAGATGGGCGCGTCGATCAGCCGCAACACGATTTCCGGCTCGCCGACCAGCACGAGGCCGCCGAGCAGGATGGTTCCGAGCGCGAAGGTGAACGAGCACAGCGCCACGAGCACCCCGATCTCTCCGAGGCTGAGGCCGAGGCTCCCATAGGCGCGAAACCGCACCATCGCCCCGGAGAGCACGGATGCGCCGATGTTGTGCGACAGCGCATAGGTGGTGAAGGAGATCAGCGATACCGCGACCCACGACACCTTGCGCCCCAGATGCAGCAGCGCGATGCGGTCGTACCACGCCAGTGCGCCGTAGGCGACGAATGTCGCCAGAATGCACAGCATCCACTGCCGCAGCCCGATATCGGTCAGGCTGGCCCAGACGTCGTCCGCCGAGATGCCCTTCAACTCCTTGTAAAGAAGCCAGAACGAGAAAACGACGGCAACGAGGCCGACCACCGGCCACACATATTCAAGCTTCTTTTTCATCGTCATTCTGGCGTCTGGTAGGGGAGCTGGAAAGTGCAGTCGTCGATGACACCCTCCGGGCTTGCGCATTCGGTCAAGGTGGTATCGCAGGATTGACATGATGATGGCAAGAGGGCGAATCCACCTTATGATCTAAACTTTCCATGAGCGACGATGACCGAGGCGGCAATGGCGGTTCACACGTCCGCCAGCGCACCTGAGGCCCGCCGTGTCACGCCGCTTCCCCACCCGGCGGCGGGCGGCGCTTCCCGGCCCGACGGCAGCCGCGCGCGGCACGGAACGAGACCGCCATTCCGGAAATCCGGCAAGCATTCCGGAACGGCGGCCGGACACGCGTGCTGCCTTTCCTGTGGATCGAATCCGGGCCGGGCTTCGGACGGCGGTGTCCGGCGGTGCATTTTTCACATGTCCGGCATTCGTGAAGCTTGCCGCCGCCGCGGCGGCGTCGTATCCATTCATTCAACGCATACCCGGTGTGCCGTCGCCAAGGGCGGCGCACGAAGAAGATGCGGATCGCACGCGACGGCCCGGGGGATACGCTTGGCGGAATAGGCCCGCTGTGCAAAAGGGGCGAAGCAGATTTTTCGGGGGGTCAATCGACGTTGGCATATTTTGTCGACCAATTCGTCAATGGACTGACGCTTGGCGCGGTCTACGGCCTGATCGCCATCGGCTACACGATGGTCTACGGGATCATCGGCATGATCAACTTCGCCCACGGCGAGGTGTTCATGATCGGCGCTTTCATCTCCCTCATCGTCCTGTTGATGCTGGCCCAGCTCGGCGTGGCGTCGGTGCCGGTCGCCATCCTGATCACGCTGGTGCTCTCGGCCGTGTTCACGGCGCTGTGGGGATATGTCATCGAGAGAATCGCCTATCGGCCGCTGCGCGGCGCCATGCGGCTGGCGCCGCTCATCTCCGCCATCGGCATGTCGATCCTGCTCCAGAGCTTCGTGCAGCTCGTGCAGGGAGCGGGGCAGAAGTCGCTCGCGCCGCTGATCACAGGGCGCGTCACGCTCGGCACGATCGACGGTCTGACGGTGGAGGTGGCGGTGGTGCGCGTCGTCATCATCACGGTGACGCTGACGCTGATGGCCGCGTTCAGCCTGTTCGTCGCCCGCACCAGCTTCGGGCGCGCCCAGCGCGCCTGCGAGCAGGACCGCAAGATGGCCGAGCTGCTCGGCGTCAACGTGGACAAGGTGATCTCGCTGACCTTCGTTTCGGGCGCGGTGCTCGCCGCCGTGGCGGGGCTGCTCTACACCGTCTACTATGGGTCGATCGACTTCTTCATCGGCTTCCTTGCCGGCCTGAAGGCGTTCACCGCCGCGGTGCTCGGCGGCATCGGCTCGCTGCCGGGCGCGATGCTGGGTGGCTTGCTGATCGGCCTCATCGAAGTATTCTGGGCGGGCTATGCGTCGGCCGAATACAAGGACGTCGCGGTGTTCGCCATCCTTGTGCTCGTGCTTCTCTTCCGGCCGACCGGCCTGCTTGGCCGCGTTGTCGTCGAGAAGGTGTAAGAAGGGGTAGGGGCGGGCGTCGCGCCCGCTCAAACAGGGACGGGTGCGGTGACTTTCCGTGGAAAGGTCGTCCCGCCCCCATCCTTCAGTGTCGTCGTGATCCAGACACGAATCGGGAGAAGGAAAATGAAACTGTCTGCCAAAACGGCTCTCGCCGGCGTTGCCATGCTGGCGCTGCTCGCGGGTGCGACGGCGGCGCGCGCCGACGTCACCTTCGCGCTTGGCATTCCCGCCACCGGCGGGCAGATCGCCGCGCTCGGCGCCCAGGCGCGGCTCGGCGCGGAGACGGCGGTCGCCGCCGTCAACGCCCAGGGGGGCATCAACGGGGAGAAGATCATCCTCCAGATCGCCGATGACCAGTGCGATCCCAAGAACGCGGTCTCGGCCGCCAATCAGGTCGTGTCGCGCGGCATCAAGTTCGTGCTCGGCCACCTGTGCTCGGGCGCGTCGATCGCCGCTTCCGACGTCTACAACGACGAGGGCGTGCTGGCGCTCACCGCCTCCGCCACGGCGCCGGAACTGACCGAGCGCGGCTATCCGCTCATCTTCCGCGCCAACGGCCGGGACGATCAGCAGGGCGCCGTGGGCGGCCAGTTCATCGTCGACAAGTTCAAGGACAAGCGCATCGCCATCATCGACGACCGGCAGATCTACGGCCAGGGCCTCGCGCGCGAGGCGGGCAAGGTGCTCGAGGCCGCCGGCATCAAGCCGGTCTATGTCGGCACCATCAACGCCGGCGAGCGCGACTACTCGGCGCTGGTCAGCCGCCTCAAGGACGAGAACGTCGACATCGTCTATTTCGGCGGCTACCACACCGAACTCGGCCTCATCGTGCGCCAGGCCCGCCAGGCGGGCCTCCAGACGCGCTTCATCGGCGCGGACGGCCTTGCCGCCAACGAGTTCTGGTCGGTTGCGGGCGAGGGCGGCGCGGGCACGCTGTTCACCTTCTCCGCCGCCGCCAAGGACCTGCCGAGCGCGCAGGAGGCCTATGCCGAACTCAAGAAGGGCGGCGATCCGGACAACTTCGCCTTCTACTACTATGCCGCGGTGCAGACGCTGGCCCAGGCCATCGCCAAGGCCGGCCAGGACCCGGAGAAGGTCGCCGAGGTGCTGAAGTCCGACAGCTTCGACACCATCGTCGGCACCTTCCGCTTCGACGAGAAGGGCGATCTCGTCGATCCCGAATATGTGATCTTCGAGTGGGACAACGGCGCTTACGAGCCGACGAAACTCTGATCGCCCATGACCGGCCCCGCCCGCGCCCGCCGCGGGCGGGGCTTTCGGGGTATCCCGGCAAGCAACGACAGAATCGGGGAACGAGCCGTTCATGAGCCAGTACGCGGCGTCAGATGCATCCGAAAGCCTGCTGAAAGGCGCGCTGCGCGAGGCGGCCATCGCCGGCGTCATCATGGTGGGGCTCGCCCTGCCGCTCGTGGGCTTCGAGCTGGAAAACCGGACCGGCGGCGGCGTGGCCATCGACTACCGGTTCGACTGGGTGGTGATCGCGGCGCTGGTGACCTTCTTCGGGCGCTTCACCGTCGCGATGTCGCGCCCTTGGCTTGCGGGCGCGTTCGGCCGCAGGCCCTCGCTGGCGGCGGATGCCCGCACCACGCGGACGGGCGTCTCCGGCCGGCTCACCTCCGCCCATCTCGGGCTCGCCATGGGGCTGGTGGCGCTGGTGCTGCCCTTCCTGCCGATCGCCGACCGCTATGTCGTCGACACCGCCACGACGGTGATGATCTACATCATGCTCGGCCTCGGGCTGAACATCGTCGTCGGGCTCGCGGGGCTCCTCGACCTCGGCTACGTGGCGTTCTACGCGGTGGGGGCCTATGCCTTCGCGCTGCTGTCGACCGTCTACGGCCTCTCGTTCTGGATCTGCCTGCCGCTCGCCGGGATTCTGGCGGCCTTCTTCGGCATCCTGCTCGGCTTTCCGGTGCTGCGGCTGCGGGGCGACTATCTCGCCATCGTGACGCTCGGTTTCGGCGAGATCATCCGGGTGGTGCTGATCAATTTCGACGCGCTCACCGGCGGCCCGAACGGCATCGGCGGCATCCCGCGGCTCACCTTCTTCGGCTTTCCCTTCGTCAACCGCGCGCCCGAGGGGGTCACGCCGTTCCACGAGCTGTTCGGTATCCCCTTCGCGGCGGTCCACCGGGTGATCTTCCTGTATTACGTGATCTTTGCGCTGGTGCTGATCACGGCGCTGGTGTCGATGCGGCTGCGGCGCCTGCCCATCGGCCGGGCGTGGGAGGCGCTGCGCGAGGACGAGATCGCCTGCCGGTCACTTGGCATCAACGTGACCATGGTTAAGCTGTCGGCGTTCGCGATCGGCGCGATGTTCGGCGGCTTCGCGGGTACGTTCTTCGCCGCCCGGCAGGGGCTTGTCAGCCCCGAGAGCTTCACCTTCTGGGAGTCCGCGCTGGTGCTGATGATCGTCGTGCTCGGCGGGCTCGGCAGCCAGACGGGCGTCGTGCTCGCCGCGATCGCGGTCGTGGCGCTGCCGGAGTTCTCGCGCGATCTGGCGCAGTTCCGCATGCTGGCGTTCGGCGCGGCGATGGTGGCGCTGATGGTCTGGCGCCCGCGCGGCATCATCGGCTCGCGCGCGCCGAGCCTGCGCCTTGCGGAGGAACCGGCGACCGCCCCGCAAGGGGCATGAATTCCGCTTATATGCTAAAGCATGGGGTCCGATCAGCATCAGAACGGGGGCGAGCTATGATGAAGACTTCTCTCAGTGCGGCAGCGACGCTGCTGTTTGGCGCGGGCCTCGCCATGGCGCAGGCGCCGGTCGTGGCGATCACCTCCATCGTCGACCACCCGGCGCTGAACGCGGTGCACGAGGGCGCGAAGGACGCGCTCGGCCGCGCCGGTTTCAACGACGGCAAGGAAATCCGGGTCATTTTCGAGAACGCGCAGGGCCAGCCCGCCACGGCGGTGCAGATCGCCCGCAAGTTCGTGGGCGAGAGTCCCGCCGTCATCATCGCCATCTCGACCCCCTCGGCGCAGGCGGCGGCCGCGGCCACCAAGGCGATACCCGTCGTGTTCAGCGCCGTGACCGATCCCGTGGGCGCGCAGCTCGTCGCTTCCACCGAGAAGCCCGGCGGCAACGTCACCGGCGTGTCGGACCGTTCGCCCGTCGACGATCAGGTGGCCCTCATCCGCGAGCTGACGCCCGACGTGAAGACCGTCGGCGTGCTGTTCAACCCTGGCGAGCCCAATTCCGTCACCTCGGTGAGGGAGTTGAAGGAGGCGGCCGGCAAGATCGGCCTCTCGGTGATCGAGGCCCCGGCGACCAAGACGGCCGAGGTGCAGGGCGCGGCGCGCGCGCTGGTCGGCAAGGCGGACGCGGCGTTCGTGCCGACCGACAACACCGTCGTGTCGGCCTTCGAGGCGGTGGCGGGCGCGCTGGCGGCAGCGAAGATCCCGCTCTACGCCGCCGACACCGACAGCGTCGCACGCGGCGCGCTGGCGTCCGTCGGCTTCAACTACCGCCAGGTCGGCGAGCAGACGGGCGAACTCGCCGCGCGCATTCTGAAGGGCGAGAAGCCGGCGGATCTGCCGGTGCTGTTCGCGCAGGGCACCGATCTCTTCATCAACAAGAGTGTGGCGGAAAAGATCGGCGTCGCCCTTCCGGATGAGGTTCTGCAGCGCGCGGTGACGGTCATCGACTGATTTTCGTTGACAGAGCGGGTATCGGCGTGCACTCGCACGCCGATATTCCTTTTTTGGCGAATCCATCCCGGACAGGTTGTGGCAGCATCATGAGCAGTATCGCCTTTCTGGGTGCAGTCGAGCTTGGCCTGATTTACGCCCTCGTGGGTCTCGGCGTCTATCTGTCCTTCCGTGTGCTCGACTTTCCCGATCTGACCGTCGACGGCTCGTTTCCGCTCGGCGCGGCTGTGACGGCGGTTCTGCTCGTCGCCGGCGTCGATCCGTGGGCCGCCACGGGGGCGGGCATGCTGGCCGGGGCGGCTGCCGGTTTCGTGACCGCCTTTGTGTCGGTGCGTTTCGGCGTGCTGCATCTGCTCGCCTCCATCCTGACGATGATCGCGCTCTTTTCCGTCAACCTGCGGGTGATGGGCCGTCCGAACGTGGCGCTCCTGAACGAGCGGACGGTGCTGACGCCCTGGCTCGGCGGCATGGTGCCGGACGAATACGTGCGGCCGCTGTTTCTGGCGGCGGTCGTGGTCGTCGCGGTCGCGGTCGTGGCGCTGTTCCTGCGCTCCGAGATCGGCCTCGCCATGCGGGCGACGGGCGCCAATCCGCGCATGGCGCGGGCGCAGGGCGTGCGCACGGGGGTGCAGATCGTCATCGGCGTCATGGTGTCGAACGGGCTCGTCGGGCTCGCGGGCGCGCTGTTCGCGCAGACCAACGGCTTCGCCGACGTGACGTCCGGGGTCGGCACCATCGTCGTGGGTCTCGCGGCGGTCATCGTCGGCGAGACGCTGGTGCCGGGGCGGCGCATCGTCTGGGCGCTCGCGGGCTGCGTCATCGGCGCAGTGATCTATCGCCTTGCGGTGCAGACGGCGCTGTCGATCGACTTTCTCGGTCTGCAGGCGTCCGATCTCAATCTCGCTACCGCGCTGCTGGTGCTGGTGGCGCTCGTCCTGCCCAAGCTCAGGCATCGCGTGCGGGGGAGGGCTTCCGCATGATCGAGGTCGCCGATCTCGTTGTCACGTTCAACGCCGGCACGCCGCTGGAGCGGCAGGCGCTGCGCGGCGTGTCGTTGCGGCTGGAGGAGGGGGAGTTCATCTCCGTCATCGGCTCCAACGGCGCCGGCAAGTCGACCCTGCTCGGGGCGATCGCGGGCGATGTGCCGCCCGCGTCCGGGCGGGTGCTGCTGTCCGGGGCCGATGTCACCCGCGTGTCCGCGCAGGCCCGCTCGCGCCACGTCGCGCGGGTGTTTCAGGATCCGCTCGCCGGCAGTTGCGGCAATCTCTCCATCGCCGAGAACCTGGCGCTGGCGGCCTCCCGCGGCCAGCGGCGCTCGTTCCTGCCGGCGCTGCGGCACGCCAGGCTGTCGAGGATCCGCGCGCGCATCGAGGAGCTCAACCTCAGGCTCGAGGACCGGCTCGACCAGCCGATGGGGTCGCTCTCCGGCGGCCAGCGGCAGGCGCTGTCCCTCGTCATGGCGACGCTCGCCCCCTCCAGCGTGCTGCTGCTCGACGAGCACACGGCCGCGCTTGATCCGCGCAACGCCGAGTTCGTGCTCGACCTCACGCGCGATCTCGCCGCCCGATTCAACCTCACGGTGCTGATGGTGACGCATTCCATGCGCCACGCGCTCGACACCGGCAGCCGCACGGTGATGTTGCACGAGGGGCGCATCCTGCTCGACGTCGCGGGCGAGAAGCGCGCCGGCCTCACGATCGAGGACCTGCTCGACGAGTTCCGCAAGGCGCGCGGCGAGGCGCTGGCGGAGGACAGGCTGCTGACCGGCTGATGGTTCTGCATCTTTCCCCGCCACCGCCCTACCGACCGGACCGCACGCCGAGACTCGTGCTGGTGCAGGTGCTGCGGGCCATCGCGGCGCTGTTCATCGTCTTCGTGCATGCCCAGTTCGATGCCATCCATTTCGGCGGGCCGGCGGGGTTCGTCCCCATCCGCGCCCTGCCGTGGGAGGTGGGCGTCGACATCTTCTTCGTCATTTCCGGCTTCGTCATCGTTCACGCCACGCGCGGCCAGTTCGGCCGGCCGGGGGCGGCGCGCACCTTCATGGCGCGCCGGCTCATCCGCATCGTGCCGCTCTACTGGCTGGCGACGGCGCTGTTCCTGCTCGTCGCGCTCGCCCGGCCCGGCGCGCTCAACAGCCCGCCGCCGACGGGCGCGGAGATTGCCGCCTCGTTCCTTTTCATGCCCCACATCAACAGCCTCGGCGTCGCGCAGCCGGTGCTGACGCTGGGCTGGACGCTGAATTACGAGATGGCGTTCTACGTCGTCTTCGCGGCCGCGATGGCCGCCGCCCTGCCGCGGCGGCAGACCGTGCTGGCGGTCGCCCTGTTCTTCGCCGCGCTGACCGGGCTCGGTCTGCTGGTGGCGCTGCCGATGCCGCTGTCGTTCTGGGCCAATCCGATGGCGCTGGAATTCGTCGCCGGCATGGGGATCGCGCTTGCCCGCGACACCGGCGGACGTCCCGGCATCATCCTGCGCGCGGTGTTGGCGGCGGCGGCGATCCGCATGCTGCACGCCGACCTCACGCAGGACGGCATCGAGCGCTCCCTCGCGCTCGGCGTGCCGGCGGCCATGCTGGTGGTGGCGGCCGTATTCGGCCCCGAGCCGCGCCTGCCGCCCCCGCTCGCGCGCCTGCTCGTGCTGCTCGGCGACGCTTCTTATGCGCTTTATCTCTTCCACCCGTTTGCGCTTCGCACAACACGGCTTATGCTCTCAGGCACGGAGATCGCGCCGTGGGCCTATATCGCGATCGCCACCGCCGCGGCGGTGGTGCTGGCGGTTGCGATCCATGTCGCGATCGAGAAGCCGGTGATGGGCTATCTGCGCCGGCGGCTGGAGGAAGGGCGGCAATGAACGCGAATGCCGGCAGCAGCAGCGGAAGTCCGCAGGACGAAGTCCAAGATTTCCAGTTAGAGGACGTGCCGATCATCGATCTGCGGGAGGTGCTCCAACCGCCGCAGGACATCCCGCCGCCGGAGGCGCCGCCTGCGCCCGCCGGCAAACCAGGCCCCGAACCGGCTCCACCCGGCACGGCCGGGGAGGTCGCCGCTTCCGTCGACGCACCTCCCGATAGGCCCGCCGCGCAGGAGCCTGTCGCGCGCGAGCCTCCTGCGCGGCGGCGCATAGCGCGGGAACCTGCCGCGCGAGAGCCCATCGCCCCGGCGCCCGTCGCGTGGGAGCTCCTCGGGCGGGGGTTCCCTGCGCAGGAGCCCATAGCGCGGGAGCCCGTTGCGCAGGCGCCGGTAGCGCAGGCGCCGGTGGCCCCGGAGAGCGGCGGCTGGCTCGTGCCGTTCCTGGCGGGCGCGTTGCTGGGGGCGGGTGGGTTCTACGCCACGCTGTGGCTGCTGGCGCTCATCTGACGGCGCGTTCGTCCAGCGTGACGATCTGCCCGGTCACCGGGTCGTATCCGCGCGTGGTGAGGGCGATGCGCGAACGCGCCCCGTCGGGTTCGATCGTCAGCAGGTGATAGCCCGCCCGGTGGTCGAGGGTGCCGCTGATCGCCGATGCGGACGGCGCGCCGAGAACCGGGACGGGCCTGCCGCCGGCCCCGCCGATTTCTGCGAACATCGTTCTATGATTATGGCCGTGCAGGATGATTTCGGCCCCTTCATTGGCGATGACGCGCTCGAAGGCGGCTGCGTCCGTGAGGCCCCGGCCGGCCCTGGCGCCTTCCCTGTAGGGCGGGTGATGCACCAGCACCACGCGGCACAGACCCTGCCGGCCGAGTGCGGCGAGCGCGGTTTCCAGCGCCGCGAGCTGGGCCGGCCCGAGCGAGCCGGAAGCGAGGAACGGCAATGTCGGCACGCCGGACGACAGGCCGATCAGCGCCACGCCGTCCCGTTGCCTGACATAGGGAAACGTCACATGGGGAGACGTTACCTGGGGAGACGTCACCTGGTGAGACGTCGTCGCGGCCGCGTCGTCGCCGCGCATCCACGGTCCGAGCTCCCGCAGCATCGGCACCAGCGCCGAGCGCACGTAGGCATCATGGTTGCCGGGCACGAAGCTGACGCGTTCCGGGGTGCCGAGCCGTTCCAGAAAGCCGCGCGCGGGCGGAAACTCGCTGGCAAGGCCGATGTTGACGATGTCGCCGGTCATGGCAACGTGATCGGGCGCATGGGCGGCGATATCGTCGAGCACGCGCGCCAGCAGGGCCATGTCGTGGGTGCGTGACCGGCCCCGCCGCCAGTTCGCGAATCCGGTCAGGCGCTTGCCCATCAGGTCGCGCAGCCGGGGCTGCGGCAACGGGCCGATGTGGGCGTCGGACAGATGGGCGATGCGCATGGTGCCTCGGGCGGTTCTCGGATGTTTCCATGTCGCCGGTGAGGGCGCGCGGGTCAAGCGCCGCGGACCATAATTATGTCGCCGGCAGGCCGCACACGGCGATGGACAGGTCGATGCGGGAGTGATAAGTGGCGTGGCGGAAGGATGACGACGATGGTCGGGTTCGGCATGATTCAGCGACGACGACGCCGGTGCGCACGCACCGTCCGTGCGCTCGCGCGCGTGCCGTCGTGAAGCGGGCGCGCTGATCCGCCGTATTCATCGTCAGACCGCCCTGACGCGGTCGCATCCGGTAATTCCCCTTCATGAACTCCTCACTTGCGCTGACCATCCGCCGGGAGCACCCCTCCGACCGGGACGCCATAGAACGCATGCACGAACGGGCCTTCGGCCCGGGGCGTTTCGCCCGCACGGCCTATCGCCTGCGCGAAGGCGTGCCGCCGATCGCCGATCTGTCGTTCGTGTCGCTTGTCAGCACGCTGACCGTGGGATCGGTGCGTCTCACGCCCGTGCTGGCCGGGGCGGCGCCTGCCCTCGTGCTCGGGCCGCTGACCGTGGAGCCGGCTTTCATGGACCGCGGCATCGGCGCGGGGCTGATGCAGGTCTCGCTCGACGCGGCGCGCGAGGCCGGCCACGGGCTGGTGCTGCTGGTGGGCGACGAGCCCTATTACAGCCGCTTCGGCTTCAGGATCGTGCCCTTCGGCCGCCTGACGCTGCCGGGGCCGGTCGATCCGCAGCGCTTCCTCTATTGCGAACTGAGCGAGGGCGCCTTCGCGGGCGTCAGCGGGGCCGTGGCGCCGGCGCCAAGGGCAGCCTGACCCGGCCGGGCAGCCTGAGATCCGGCTTACCCGCTCCGCCTGCGGCCCTCGACCAGCCACGCGGCGATGACAGCCCAGACGATCAGCGCCAGTCCGGCGAGGCCGACGCCGAGCGGAAACTCGTGCACGCCCCGCACCACCGCGCTGTCGCTCGGGCGCAGTCCGATCCAGCCGTTGCCGGCGAAGGTGGAGCCGGCATGCACCAGATCGATGCGCGGAACGGTCGGTGTCGCGCTGCCGGTGTCCACCCGCACGGTGGCGCCGCCGGTTGCGGCCGAGAGGCCCTCGAGACGCGACGTGTCGCTGAACACATCCGCCATCTCGCGCGGGTTGTCCGGCCCGGCGTTGACGAAGGCCGACAGCGTGCCGTCGGTGAGGCGGTAGAGGCCGAGCTGGTCATTGGCGACATTGGCCGAGAACAGGCCGGGCCTGACCTGCGCCAGCGTCGCCGTCTGCACGCTGCCGTCGGGCGCGGTCACCGTCACGGGTGCCGCGGTGTCCGCCATGGTCTGGCGCTCGATGGCGATGAAGCCGTCGCGGGAGAAGGCGCGCAACGCCTCCTCCTCCAGCGCGGGCTCGCGCATCAGCCAGTGGGAGAGGCGGCGCAGCAGGTCCACGTGCGGGCCGCCGCCATCGAAACCGCGTGCCCACAGCCAGGCGTGATCGGACAGGAGCAGCGCGATCCGCCCGCGCTCGTAGCGGGAGAGGATGAGCAGCGGCAGGCCCTCGGTGCCGTCCATGAGCGCCGTTCCGCCGTGCACGTCGGCGCCGATCTGCCGCAACCACGGTCCCCAGTTGGGCGATCCGCCGGCGGCCACGCTTCCCGGCAGGTCGCGCGTCACCGGGTGGCGGCCGCCCAGCGTCGAGATCTGCGGGCGAAAGCCGGCCTCGTGGATGCGCCCGTCGGGCGTCGCTGGCAGGATGGCTCCGAGCGACGTGCGCGCCACGCTCGACGCCCCGGCGAATTCCGGTCCCGCCGCCAGCAGCAGCGCGCCGCCCTCGCGGACGTATTCGGCGATGTTGTCGTAATAGACCGGCGGCAGCACCGTGAGGTTGGCGTAGCGGTCGAAGATGATGAGGTCGAAGTCCTGAATGCGCTCCTGGAACAGGGCGCGTGTCGGAAAGGCGATCAGCGACAGCTCGTTGATCGGCGTGCCGTCCTGCTTCTCCGGCGGGCGCAGGATGGTGAAGTGGACGAGATCGACGTTCGCGTCCGACTTCAGCAGGTTGCGCCACGTGCGCTCGCCCGGATGCGGCTCTCCCGACACCAGCAGCACACGCAGCTTGTCGCGCACACCCTCGATGGTCAGCACGGCGCGGTTGTTGATCGGCGTCAGCTCGCCCTCCAGCGGCTCCACCTCCAGTTCCAGCACGTTGGGGCCGGGATGCTCGATGGGGATGGCGAGCGGCACCGGCCGCCCGGCGGGCGCCTGCACGGAGCCGAGCTCGGTGCCGTCGCGGCGCACGGTGAGCCGCGCCATGCCGGGGCCGCCCCGCTCGTCGACGAGAACGCGGATGGTGAGGCTGCGCCCGACGATGCCGAAGCGCGGCGCGTCGACCAGCGCCACGCGCCGGTCGCGCTCCTGCCGCTCGCCGGTGACGAGCGCATGCAGCGGCGCGGTGAAGCCGAGCAGCGACGCCGAGGCGGGCACGTCATGCACGACGCCGTCGGTGATCAGCACGACGCCGGCGACGCGCTCGGCCGGCACGTCGGCCAGCGTGCGCGCCAGCGCGCCGAAAAGGCGCGTGCCGTCGCCGCCGTCGCCCTCAGCCACATTGACGAAGCGCGACTCGACGCCGGGCAGGGCGGCGAGCTGGCGCGTGACCTGCGCCAGCACCTCGTCGGTCTGCCGCTCGCGCGGCCCGAGCTTCTGCGAGGCACTGCGGTCGGTGACGACGGCGACGATGTCGTTGAGCGGCTCGCGCTCCAGCGACACCAGCGCCGGATTGGCGAGCGCGCCGATGAGCAGCAGCAGCGCCGCGCCGCGCAGCAGGCCGGCGAGCCACCCGCGCCGCAGCACGGCGGCGACCGTCAGCACGGCGGCGAGCAGCCCGAGCCCCGCCAGAACGGCAGGCGGCACCAGGGGGGAGAAACCGAGCGACGGCAGATCGGTGAACATGGCGCGCCGCTCCCTATTGTCCGAGCCGGTCGAGCAGGGCGGGCACGTGCACCTGATCGGCCTTGTAGCTGCCGGTGAGGACGTACATCACCATGTTCATGCCGCCGCGCGCCGCCATCTCGTGCTGGTCGGGGTCCGATCCCACGGTGGGAAACAGCGGGTTGCCGAAATCGTCGGACGCCCAGGCGGCGGCGAGATCGTTGCTGGTGATGATGATCGGCGACACGTTGTCGCCGCTGCGCACCGGGCGCGGCTCGCCCTCGGGCACGGGCGGCAGGGCCTCGACCCAGGTCTCGCCGGTGGCGTAGCGGCCGGGGAAATGGTCCATCAGGAAGAACGTCTTGGTCAGCACATGATCCGCCGGTACGGGTTCGAGCTCGGGAATGTCGAGGCCCGCGAGCATCTGGCGCAGGCGGACCGTCTCCGGCGTGGGCGCGCCCTGGGTGGCCGCGCCTTGCAGCCACGCGTCGCGCGTGTCGAAAACGACCGTTCCGCCCGACTTCATGAATGCGTCGATACGCCGCAGCGCGGCGTTCGACGGCAATGGCCGGTCGGCCACGACGGGCCAGTAGATCAGCGGGTAGAACGCCAGCTCGTCCGTCGCGGGGTCGACCCCCACCGGGTCACCGGGTTCGAAGGAGGTGCGGTAGGAGAGCTCCTGGCTCAATCCGGTGAGCCCCGCGCGACTGGCTTCGTCCACCTCGTCGTTGCCGGTGATCACATAGGCGAGGCGCGTCTGCAGCGCCGCCTGCCGGTCGACGTCGGATATCTGCGGAAGCGGCTGCGCACTCGGCAGGGATGCGCTCGTCTGTGCCGGCGCGGGCGCCGGCGCGAGCGCCAGGAACACCACCGAGGCCGCGAGCCCGGCCTGGCCCACGCCCGCCGCGCTTCTGCGCCGCCGGCCGCGCCCGCGGCCGGAAAGGGCGCTGATGCCGGTGTCGAGCATGAACAGCAGCAGCGCCACGAGCAGCAGCGGCCGGCGCAGGTCGATGTTCTGCGGCGAGGTCAGCGGCTGCACGGCGTCGGCGACGGCCGCCACGTCGAGCGGCGCCGGCCGGTCGCCGGGCCCCAGCACGTTGACGGCGGTGGGCGCCTCGTTCGAGCCGTAGAACCCCGCCGGGTGGTCGATCGAGGCGCGGATGAGCGCGCTGCGCGCCACGGGCCGCGCGGTGGGGGGCGGGCTGCGGAAGGCCCCGAAGCCGTCAAGAGTGCGTTGCGGCGACACGGTTTCAGCGGCCGCGGCAGCCTCGCCCTCGCCTGTGGGGCCGGCGGCTTCGGACAGCGCGATGATCCGGCGCAGGATCTCGACGAAGGTTCCCGACAGCGGCAGGTTGGACCACGTGGCGTCGGCGGTGACGTGGACGAGGACGATCAGGCCCTCGCCGCGCCGGTCGGCGGTGATCACCGGCGTGCCATCCGTCAGCGCCGCCCATGTCCGGCGCGTCAGGTCGGCGTCCGGCTCGGCCAGGATCTGCCGGCTGACAGTGACCTCGTCCGAGATGGCGAGGCCGTGGAACGGGCTCATCTCCGGGAAGGGCGCGAGCGTGCGCGGCGTGTCCCATGACAGCGCGCCGCCGATGGTGCGCTCGCCCTGCCGCAGGCGCACCGGCACGAGCACCTCGTCGCTGTTGGCCATGCGCGGCCCCGAAAAGCGCAGCAGGATGCCGCCGCGCTCGACGAATTCCTCAAGCCTGTCCGCCGTTTGCGCGTCGATCACGCCGATGTCGGTGAGCGCGATCACGGTGGCGTTCTCGTCGATCAGCCGGGCGACGGCATCGGGGACCGCGCCGCGCGGCTCGCGCAGCTCCGCATAGGGCTCCAGTGCGCGCGCGAGGTAGAACGTCGGCGCGAGCAGAGGCTGGCTCGCGGTGTCCGCGCCAGCGCCCGACACCAGCCCGACGCGGTGGCGGCGCTGGCGGCCGTCGACGAGCGCCACCGCGCCGGCCGAGTTCTGCCCGACGACGTCGATGCGGGCGATGTTGTTGCGGATCTCGACCGGCAGCTCGAAGCGGGCTTCCGCCTCCAGTGCGTCGGGCGCGAACGCGAACGCCGCCTCGCCCAGCGTCAGCCCGCGAAGGTCGGTGGCGCGCAGCCGCCCTTCCGCCGGTCCCCGCGAATCGGCGCGGCCGACCTGCACCGTCATCCCCTCGCGCGTGTTGGCGGTGTCGGCAAGCGTCAGCCCCTCCGGGGAAGGGTTCGCCCGCACGACGAGCGCCCGCTCGCCGGCCTGCGCCTGCAAGCGGGCGGCGAAATCGTCGTTCTGCGCGGGTGCGTCGGCTTCCGCCGTCCGCAGGGTCGTCCGGTCCGTTATCCAGACGATGGCGGCATCGGGGTATTGGCCGAGGAAGCGTTCGATCGCGGGAAGGTGCGCGCTGCGTGCCGCCGCGTGCGACAGGGGCTGGAGCGCGCGCAGCCGTTCCGTGGCCTCGATGGCCCCGGTCGGTGCGATGTCCGCCGGCGCCTCGGCGAGGCCGACGACCGCCGCCGGCCGATTGCCGCGCGCAGCGCCCTCCAGCGTCTCGCGGGCGCTTTCCTGGCGTTCCGACCAGTCGTTGGCGGCGGAAAAGCCGTTGTCGATCAGCAGCAGCACCGGCCCGCCGCCGGGCGTGACGGGCAGCGGGTTCCAGGCCGGCCACGCACAGGCGAGAATGACGAGCGCGGCGACGAGAAGGCGCAGCAGCAGAAGCCACCAGGGCGTGCGCGCCGGCGTCTGGCGCTTCGGGACGAGGTCGAGCGCCAGCCGCAGCGGCGGAAAGGCGATCTGCCGGGGCGCGGGCGGCGTCACGCGCAGCAGCACCCACAGCACGGGCAACGCAGCCAGCGCCAGCAGCACCAGCGGGGCGGCGAAGGCAAGCGGTGTGCCGAACAGTGTCAGTCCCGGCATGGTCACGCCCTCTCGTTGCGGCGGCTCGCGACAAGCGCCAGCACGCGCAGCGCCGCCTCGCTCGCCGGGCGGTCGGTATGGTGGACGGTGAGCGTGAATCCGCGCCGGGTCAGGATGTCGCGCAGCCCCTCGCGGTGGCCCGCGATGCGCTTGCGGTAGTCGTCGCGCCATGCCGCCGCGTCGCCGAGCCGCAGCCGCTCCCCGGTCTCCGGATCGAAAAGCTCGGTCTGGCCGGTAAAGGGAAAGACCTCCTCCACGGGATCGACGATCAGAATGGCGTGGCCGCCCGCGCCACTTGTGGCGATGGATGAAACAACCTCGTCAATATCCTGCAGGGGAACGAGAAAATCGCCGATGATCAATGCCTCGTCTCGCCGCTTGAGCGGGGTCGCGGGCGGCAGGTCGCGCGTGGCGCCTGCCGCGTCCGCCGCCAGCGCCTCGGCGATCTGCTCGCCGATGCGCCGCGAGGCACGCGGGCTGAGCAGCCCCATGTAGCCGACGCGCTCGCCCGCGAACACCAGCGTTTCCGCCAGCGCGAGGCCGAGCACGATGGCGCGCTCCACCTTCGGCGCCGACGCGTGGGCCGATGCATAGGCCATGGAAACCGAGCGGTCGATCCAGAGCTGCACGGTCTGCGCCGCTTCCCATTCGCGCTCGCGCACGTAGAGCCTGCCGTCGCGGGCGGAGCGGCGCCAGTCGATATTCCCGGCGGATTCGCCCGAGTGGAACGGGCGGAACTGCCAGAAGCTTTCTCCCGGTCCCGCGCGGCCGCGTCCATGGATGCCGTGGGCGAGGCTCGCCGACACCCGGCGCGATTCGAGCACGAGACGGGGCAGGCGGGCGGCCAGATCGTGCGCGATCTCCGCTTCCCCCAGTCCGGGAAAACGACTTTGATCAGGCTGGATCGCCACATGCACCATGGGCAGGGTTCCGGTTGGGGTTATCTGGACAGATTGTTATGTATGGCCGCCTCCGTCAAATGCGAGCCACCAGCCGCGCGATGACGCCCTCCACCGTCTCGCCCTCGGCGCGGGCGGCGAAGGTGAGCGCGATGCGGTGCTTCAGCACCGGCTCGGCCAGCGCCCGCACGTCGTCCAGCGACGGTGCGAGGCGTCCCTGGATGAGCGCCCGGGCGCGGGCGGCGAGCGTCAGCGCCTGGCTGGCGCGCGGCCCCGGCCCCCACGACAGTCTGCCCGCCGGATCGTCCGGCCGGCGGTTCTCGCCGGGGCGGGCGGAGCGCACGAGATCGAGAATCGCCTCGACGACGCTGTCGCCCACGGGCAACCGGCGCACGAGACGCTGGATCAGCGCCAGCGTATCGGCGTTGATGGCGGCGGTGGGCGCTTTCTCCTCGACGCCGGTGGTCTCCAGCAGGATGCGGCGCTCCGCGTCGCGGTCGGGATAGGTGACATCGATCTGCAGCAGGAAACGGTCAAGCTGCGCCTCGGGCAGTGGATAGGTGCCCTCCTGCTCGATCGGGTTCTGGGTCGCGAGAACGTGAAACGGTTGTGGCAGGTCATAGCGCGTGCCGGCGATGGTGACATGATGCTCCTGCATCGCCTGCAGCAGCGCAGACTGGGTGCGGGGGCTCGCGCGGTTGATCTCGTCGGCCATCAGGAGCTGGGTGAAGATGGGGCCGTGGACGAAGCGGAAGCTGCGCTGGCCGGTCGCGCTCTCGTCGAGGATCTCGGTGCCGAGAATGTCGGAGGGCATCAGGTCCGGCGTGAACTGGATGCGCTGGCTCGCGAGGCCCAGCACCGCGCCCATGGTCTCGACGAGCCTCGTCTTGGCAAGGCCCGGCACGCCGACGAGCAGCCCGTGGCCGCCCGCGAGCACGGTAACGAGCGCGAGTTCCACCACGCGCTCCTGCCCGAAGATGACGGAGCCGATGGCGTCGCGTGCCCGGCCGATGGCCGTGAGGGCGGTTTCGGCCTGGGCCACGAGGGCGGTGGCGGCGATGGTGGCGTCGTCGGGCGCTGATGCTGTCATGGGTCCGGTTCCTGTCATGACGCGTCGCGGCGACCGGCGCCGCGCAGAGTTGTTGAATCTTGATCGTTCAGTTGTTGGGCACAGACATCCTGTCAGTCAAGCCGCCCCCCGGGCTATGATTGGGACAAAACGCGGTGATGACTATGTTATGAGCAAGGAACGTGTCATGAATCGGGTCGCCGGCACGGTTCGACGAACGGATGAACGACGGGAGGTGGATATGACAGCGACATCGCCGGGCGGGACCGGCCCCCATTCCGGCAGGCAGCCGCCCGGCCAAGGCCACCCGCATGGCGAAGCCTATGGCGAAGCGCGCAGCCAACCGCCGGCGGCGCTTGCCCATCTGCTCGCCGCGGCATCCGGCACGGGCGGGCGCGCCGGGGTCGAGCGCTGGAACCCGCCCGACTGCGGCGACATCGACATGCGGATCGCGGCGGACGGCGTGTGGCTCTATCAGGGCTCGCCCATCGGCCGGCCGGCGCTGGTGCGGCTTTTCGCCTCCATCCTGCGGCGCGAGGGCGAGCGCTACGTGCTGGTGACGCCGGTCGAAAAGGTGGGGATAAAGGTCGACGACGTGCCCTTCCTCGCCGTCGAGATGACGCATGATCCGGTGTCGGACAAGCTCTACTTCCGCACCAATCTGGACGACGCGGTGGAAGCGGGGGAGAATGCGCCGCTGCGCTTCGAGATCGACGCGGCGGGCGGCTTCCGGCCCTATGTGAAGGTGCGCGGCGATCTGTGGGCGCGCCTCACCCGGGCGCTGGTGCCCGATCTGCTCGCGCTGGCGCGGGAACGCGAGATCGACGGCCGGTCCGTCATCGGCATCGCCTCGGGAACGGCCTTCTTCCCCATCGCCGACAGTGCGGACTTCTTCGACGAGGGTGGCGCGTGACGGTAATCGGAAACGGGGACGATCTCGTCTCGCACCTTGCCGCGCGGCTGTGCCACGAGCCGCCGTTCGCGGCGAATGCCGCGAGGCCGGTGGAGCATGTCACCGGCGATCACGCGCTCGGCGACGCCCTGCCGGACATCCGGCCCGCGCGCCCTGCCGCCGTGCTGGTGCCGCTCATCGCGCGCGGGGCCGGGGAGGGCGGCGCGGGCTACTCCATGCTGCTGACCCAGCGCGCCGCGACGCTGCGCCAGCACGCCTCGCAGATCGCCTTTCCGGGCGGCAAGATCGACGCAGCCGACGCCTCGCCGCTCGCGGCGGCGCTGCGGGAGGCGAGGGAGGAAATAGGCCTGCCGGCCTCCCTGGTGCAACCGCTGGGGTATCTCGACGGTTATCTGTCCGGCAGCGGCTACAGCATCGTGCCGGTCGTCGGCCTCGTCGATCCGGCATTCTCGCCGGTGCCCAACCCCGGCGAGGTGGATGAGGTGTTCGAGGTGCCGTTCGATTTCCTGATGAACGTCAACCATCACGAACGCCACGCGCGCGAGTGGCAGGGCACGCTCAGGCACTATTACGCCATGCCCTACGGCAGGCGCTATATCTGGGGTGCGACGGCGGGCATCATCCGCAACCTCTACGAAAGGGTGTATGCGGAACGGAACGATCAGGCGTCATAAGGGGCTGCCATGACCAGAGCCGTTTTCGAGGCGCTCGTGCTCTTCCTGAGCCCGTTCTTCCTGTTCGGGATCTATCTCTACCTGCGCCGGCGCAATCCCCTGACGCGCGAAGCCTGGGACGGCCACGTGCCGTGGCTCGTGCTGGCGGGGCTCGCGGTCGCCATCCTCGGGCTCGTCATCGGCGGCCTGACGGCGGAGCGCCACAGCGGCGCCTACGTGCCGGCGCATATCGAGGACGGCAAGCTGGTTCCGGGCCGTTTCCAATGACGCGGGACCGGCGCGTCCAGGACCTGCTGGCGGACCCCGCCCTGCGCCGGGTGCTCGCCGCCGTCGACGCCGGCGGGGCCGAGACGCGCGTCGTCGGCGGCGCGGTGCGCAACGCGCTGATAGGGCGGCCGGTCAACGACATCGACTGCGCCACCACGGCGCTGCCGCAGGACGTCGCGGATCTGGCGCGCGCCGCCGGATTGAAGGCGGTGCCGACCGGCATCGACCACGGCACCGTCACCGTGATCTGCGAAGGGCGGCCGTTCGAGATCACGACCCTGCGCCGCGATGTCGCGACCGATGGCCGGCGCGCCCAAGTCGCCTTCGGCACCGATTTCGCCGCCGATGCCCGGCGGCGCGACTTCACCATCAACGCGCTCTATCTCGACAAGGCGGGCACGGTCCACGACTTCACCGGCGGCCTCGCCGATATCGCGGCGCGGCGGGTACGCTTCATCGGTGCGGCGAGCGAGCGCATCCGCGAGGACTTCCTGCGCATCATGCGCTTCTTCCGCTTCTCGGCGGAATACGCCGCGGGCGCGCTCGACGCCGAGGGCCTGTCCGCGTGCATCCGCGAGCGCCACGGCCTGGTGCGCCTGTCGCGGGAGCGCGTGCGGGCCGAGTTGCTGCGGCTCATCGCGGCGCGGCGCGCGGTGGAGGTGGTCGGGGCGCTGGCGGACACGGGGCTTCTCACCATGCTCACCGCCGGCGTGCCGGAGCTGGGGCGTTTCGCCCGCGCCGCCGCGCGCTCCGCCGACGCGCTGACGCGTCTCGCGGCGCTGGCGGTCAGCACGCCCGAGGACGCGGACAGGCTGCGCGAGCGGCTGCGGCTGTCGAACGACGAGCACGCGCGCCTCCGCGCCACCGGGGCGCTGATCGCGCAGCTGCACGGGCGCGCGACGCCGGTCGACCCGCGCGTGCTGCGCCGGCTCGCCGTCGAGCACGGCCTGCCGCCGGTGGCCGATGCGCTCGCGGCCGTCGACGGCGAGCCCCTGCCCGACATCACCGACGACGCCCGGGCGCTGCTCGACGCTTACCTCGATGGCCGGGAGACGCCACCGGTGTTTTCGCTCGCCGGCAAGCATGCCGCGCAGGCGGGCGTCGCGCCCGGCCCGCGCATGGGGCGGGTGCTGGCGCGCGCGCGTGACCTGTGGCTCGACGCCGACACGCCCGCGGATGCCGCGAGCCTTGCAGCCCTGCTCGAGGAGGCGGTCAGGCTGGAGCCGTGAGCATGCGCCTGTCCATGCCCTGCGACCACAGGCACAGCCCGAGGCCGCCGGCCGCCAGCGCCGCGCCCACCAGCGGCAGGCCGTCATAGCCCATGCCGAGAGTCAGCGCCGTGCCGCCGATCCACGCGCCGGAGGCGTTGCCGAGGTTGAACGCCGCCTGATTGAGGCTCGACGCCAGATTGGGCGCATCGCTCGCGGTGTCGACCACCCGCAGTTGCAGCGGTGCCGCGATGGCAAAATCGACCACGCCCCACAGGACGATCACGACGACCGCCGCCTGCCACACCGGGGCGGCGAAGTGCAGTGCCGTCAGCAGCAGGATGATTCCGCAAAAGATGGCGACGAGCGACGTCATCAGCCGCCAGTCGGCGAGCCTGCCGCCGAGAAAATTGCCGATGGTGATGCCGATGCCGAACACGAGCAGCACCCAGGTGACATGATGCGGCTCCAGCCCCGACACCTCGCGCAGCAGCGGCGCGATATAGGTGAAGACGCTGAACAGGCTCGCGGACGCGAGCACGCTCATGCCCATGGCCAGCAGCACCTGCGACTTGCCCAGCACCCTGAACTCGCGCACGATGCTGGCCTTGGGGTTGGCGATGTTGGCGGGCACCAGCAGCACGAGCGCCGATGCGGCGGCGACGCCGATCAGCGACACCGCCCAGAACGTCGCCCGCCAGCCGAGCTGCTGCCCGAGCGCCGTGCCGGCCGGCACCCCGAGCACGTTGGCGAGCGTCAGGCCGCCGAACATCAGCGCCACCGCCTGCGCGCGCCTGTTCTTCGCCACGAGGCCCGCCGCCACCACCGCCCCGATGCCGAAATAGGCGCCGTGGCAGAAGGCGGTGACGACGCGCGCGCCCATCAGCAGCCAGTACGTCGGCGCGAGGGCGCACAGCACGTTGCCGACGATGAACACGCAGGTGAGCCCGATCAGCGTCGCCTTGCGCGGCAGGCCGTTGGTGGCGATGGCGATGATGGGCGCGCCCACCACCACGCCCAGCGCATAGCCCGACACGAGATGGCCGGCGGCCGGAATGGTCACCCCGAGATCGGCGGCGACCTCCGGCAACAGTCCCATGATGACGAATTCGGTTGTGCCGATGCAGAAGGAGGCAGCGGCGAGGGCAAGCAGCGACAACGGCATGACGAACGTTTCCCACGCACAAAAAACGCCGCGCGGGCGCGTCGGCGTTTTCATGCACAGGATGCGGCAAAGATGGAAAAGAACAATCCGGTTTGCTGCAGCGCAGCTATGCCGCCTGTTGGGGGCGTCACCACAGATCCGTCATGATCGGTCACATGATTGGTCAAAGGAATCAGGCGACGGCGATCTGTCCGGCGAGGATCGCGCCGAAAAGCGCGGCCAACAATACGGCGCCGTCATGGAGCGCGAGCACGAGGCGCGACGGCCGCCCGTTCTCGTGCAGCCAGAACGTCGTGCCCGCCACCGCGACCGACCACCCGGCGCCGAGCAGCGTCAGCGCCACGGTGAAGAGCGCCGCGTCCTGCGCCACGGCGAAGACGGGAACGCCGAGCGCGATCAGGCCGAGCCCGGCCAGCGCGATGAGCGGCGGCGTCACCCGTTCCGGCAGGCGGGCGGTGAACAGCGCGGGCGCGTACATCGCCACCGTGTGCCACGATATGCCCGCGAAAATCAGTCCCGGCGACAGGCCGCAGCCGGCCATGGCGAGCGGGGCCGCGGCCATCAGCAGGGTCATCACGAGCCAGGCGACGACGCCGGCGAACGTCGCGCCCGCCACCGCCCCCCAATCGGTGGGGACCGGCGTCTCGCCCGCTCCCCCGGCCTCGACCACGGCGGCCGAGGCGGCGGGCAGGGTGAGCGCCAGCGCGAATGCGCCGAGTTGCGCCGCCGCTGCGGCCAGCGCCGTGCCGACGAACAGCATGGGCGCGGCGAGCCCCTCGGCGAATCCGGCAACCGTCGGCGCGACGAGGCCGATGAGCGCGCCCGCGCCGAACACGGCGGCGATCGCGGCCTTGCGGTCGGCGGGACCGGCGACGTGGGCCGCCGCGTGGCGGTAGAACAGGCCGAAGCCGTTGGCGATGCCGAGCCAGAACGCGCCGAGCAGCAGTGGCGTGAACTGGCGGTTGACGAGCGCCCACGCGATCATCAGGCCGCCGGCGATGCCGAGGCTCGCGCCGAGCGCGAAGGCGGCGCGCCGGCCGAAGGCATCCATCAGGAACGAGGCGGGGAAGGTCGCGACCGTTGCCCCGACCAGCATCGCGGCATAGGGCAGGGTGGCCATCCAGGGCGCCGGCGCGATGAAGCTGCCGGCGAGTGGCAGCGTGCCGACGGCGAGCACCTGCGACAGCACGGCGAGGGCGAAACCGGCCGCGAGCCGCGTCACGGTGTGGCTCGCGGCCTGATCCGCGATCAGGGTCGCCGGCGCGCAGAGGCAGGCGAGCCTGCCCGCGCGTGCCGTGAACTCGCCGATCGGCATGCTCATCCGCGCATATCCGTGCGCTGATCCGGCCGGGCGGCCGGCGGCAGGTCGTCGTCGTTGAGCACGCGCAGGCTCGCTCCCTCGATGTCGTCGTACTGGCCGGAGCGCATGCACCACATGAAGCTCGCAAGCCCGCCGAGCCCCAGCAGCAGCGCCAGCGGCACCAGTATCAGCAGCACGTTCATGGCGTCACCTCTCGCGCGATCTCCCGCCGCGCGATCTCCTGTCGTGCGATCTCCTGCCGTGCGATCTCCTGCCGTGTCAGCGGGCGCGTGCCGAATTCGGGCACGGCGTCCCTGGCGGCGGCCTTGCCCTCGCCGAGCCGCGCGCGCAGCGCGTTCCCGGTCACCAGCAGCGACGAGCCGGACATCGCCACCGCCGCCACGAACGGCGTCACATGGCCGAGGAACGCGAGCGGCACCGCGATCATGTTATAGATAGCAGCGATGCCGAGGTTCTGCAGCATCAGCCGCCGCGCCCGCCGGCTCACCAGCACGGCGGCCTTCACCGGTGCCAGCCGCTCGCCGAGGAACACGCCGTCCGCCTGGGCCTGGGTGAGATCGGCGGCGGTGACAGGCGACAGCGAGACGTGGGCCGCGGCGAGCGCCGGCGCGTCGTTGAGGCCGTCGCCGACCATCAGCACCCGGCGGCCGCGCGCCTTGAGCGCTTCGAGCGCGGCGATCTTGTCCTGCGGCGTCAGGCCGCCCTGCCATGCCTTGACGCCGAGCGCCACCGCAACCGGCCCGACCGCCTCGGGGCGGTCGCCGGACAGGATGATGAGGTCGCAGCCGCTCGCCGCGAGGCCACGCGCGATTGCGGCGGCGTCGCTGCGCAGCGTCTGGCGGATTTCGAGCAGCGCCCGCCGGTCGCCCCATTGCACCGCCGTCAGCGACGTATCCGTCTGCGCCGGCGCGCTCACCGTCCCGAAACCGCAGAACGCCGGGCTGCCGAGGCGGGCTTCCAGACCGTCCACGACGAGCCTGACGCCCTCGCCGGAACGCTCCTCCACGCCGTCGAAGGGCGCCGCGCGTCCCGCCTCCTGCGCGACAGCGCCGGCGAGCGGATGCGTGCTGGAGAGGGCGAGCTGGCCTGCGAGCGCCAGCAGATCGGCCGGCACGTCGGGTGCGTTGGCGACGCGCGGCTCCGGCACCGTCAGCGTGCCGGTCTTGTCGAACACGATGGTGTCGATTTCGGCGAGCCGCTCCAGCGCATCGCCGGAATTGAGCAGCAGATTGGCGCGGAACAGCGCTCCCGCCGCCACGATCTGCACCGCCGGAATGGCGAGCGCCAGCGCGCAGGGGCAGGTGATGATGAGCACCGCGATCGCCGTAATGGCGGAATCGCGGAACGTATGCCCTGTCACGAGCCACACGATCAGCGTGATCAGCGCCGCGCCATGGACGATGGGCGCATAGGCGCTCGCCGCCCTGTCGGCGAGCCGCCGGTAGCGGGAGCGGCCTTCCTGCGCGCGCTCCAGCAGCCGCTCGATGTCGTCGATGAGCGTCGCCTGGCCGGCGGCGGTGACCTCAATGGTCAGCGCGCCGGCGCCGTTCAGGCTGCCGGCATAGACCATGCCGCCGGTCTCGACCCTGCGCGGCCGCGTCTCGCCGGTGATGAGGCCCTCGTCCACACTGGTGTCGCCGGCGAGCGCGCGCCCGTCCGCCGGCACCCGCTCGCCGGGCGCTACCAGCACGCGATCGCCCGGCCTCAGGGCTTCGGCGGGCGTGAGCGTGACGCTGCCGTCCGCCTCGATGCGCCGCGCCGTGATCGCCTTGAGCGCGGCGAGATTGCCGGCCACGGCGCGGGTCTTGCGCCGCATGGCCTGATCGAGCACCCGCCCGCACAGCAGGAAGAACAGCAGCGTCACCGCCGCGTCGAAATAGGCGTTCTCGGCGTGGTTGAGGGTCTCGAAGATGGACATCACGAGCCCGAGCGTGATGCCGATGACGATCGGCACGTCCATGTTGAGGTGGCGGGCGCGGACCGCCCGCCATGCGCTCACGAAGAAGGGCTGGCCGGCATAGGCGGTCGCGGGCAGCGCGATGAGCGCGGAAATCCAGTGGAACATGTCGCGCGTCTCGGAGGTGATGTCCGAGACGTTGCCGGCCCAGACCGACACCGACAGCAGCATGACGTTCATGGAGGCGAAGCCCGCCACCGCGAGGCACTTCAGCAGGTGCTGCATGTGGCGCGCCTCCGCCTCCTCCGCCTCGCGGGGGACATAGGGCTGGGCGCGGTAGCCGAGCCGGCGCAGGGCGTCGAGGATGGTCGCGGGCGAAAGGCGCGCCTCGTCCCAGTTCACCGACAGCCGGTGGCGGCCGTAGTTGACGCGCGCGCCGATCATGCCCGGCAGGCGCCCGAGGCCCTGCTCGATCTCGCCGATGCAGGCGGCGCAGGTCATGCCCTCGACGGCGAGATCGAGATGCGCCGAGCCGCTGTCGCGGCGGATGTAGCCGGTGAGGTCGATATTGGCGAGCATCGTTTCGTCCTCAGTTCAGCACGACGCGGCCCGACGAGCGGAACATCTGCTCGCCGCCGCGGTCGAGGTCGAGATCGACGATCCAGTGTCCGGGGGTGGCGTCGATCGACGCCGCGTAGGTGCCGTCGCCCCTGTCGGCGAGCGGAATCGACTGGTCGCGCCGGGAGTCGGTCGGATGCGAGAGGATAAGCCGCGCCTCCAGGCCGGGGAGGGGCCTGCCCCGGGCGTCGCGGACGGAAACCGAGACGGGCCCCGACGCGGCGCAGCCGCTCTGCGCGATGACGCAGCCCGTGCGGCCGGCGGCGTCGCGGTGGGGCATGTCGATGTCGACCTGCCAGTTGAGCGCCGCCTGCGTCCGGGCCGCATCCCGGTCGCGCGCGAAATCGAGGCCGGCGCGGTAGCTGCTGATCTTCTCGGCCCCGCCGTGGGTGGAGATCGCGGCGCGGATCATGACGACGTTGACGGCGGTCACCGTGCCGAAGAAGCCGATCAGGCACAGCAGCACCATGCGGCCGGTCAGCTTGCGCTCCTTGGGCGGGCGGGCATCTCGGGGCGGGCGGGCGTCTGGCGAGGGCGCGACGGTCGGCATGATGATCCCCTTCATTTCGTTGACTCTGAAAAACTACCTGCCGAAGAAATGGTCCTGGGCGCTGGCCGTCGACGCGCCGCTCGCGTCGCGGATGTGGAAGACGACCTCCACTGAAGTCGGCACCGTGCCCGGCGGCTCGTCGTGGATGGTGATGAAGGCGCGCACCTCGCGGGTCTGGTCGGGGCCGATGGTGATGGCCACGCGGCCCTCGGTGGCCGCCTCGTCGCCGATGGCGGTCAGTTCCGCGCCAGGGATGGGTTGCCCGTCGCTGCCCGCGATGCTGATCTCGAACGTGCGCGCGTCGTGGTTCTTGTTGATGAGCCGCAGGGTATAGGCGTTGCGCACCGAGCCGTCGGTCAGGCGCACGAACATCGGACTGCGGTCGTGCAGCACGTTGATGCCCGCGCTCGAACGGGTAGCGAGGGTGTAGAGCATCGCGCCGCCCACGGCGGCGATGATCAGCACATAGACCGCCGTGCGCCAGCGGACCACCCGCACATGGGTGGGCCGGCCCTCCATCCGCGCCTTGACGTTGAGATCCGTGTCGTAGGCGATGAGGCGCGTGGGACGGCCGATCTTGTCCATGACGCTGTCGCAGGCGTCGATGCACAGGCCGCACTGGATGCAGCCGAGCTGGCTGCCCTCGCGGATGTCGACGCCGGTGGGGCAGACGTGGACGCACTGCAGGCAGTCGATGCAATCGCCCGCCGGCTGTCCCTTCTCCCGCAGCGCGGCGCTGCGCTTGACCGATCCGCGCGGCTCGCCCCGGTCGTAGCGGTAGGTGACGTTGAGCGCCTCCTCGTCGGTCAGCGCCGCCTGGATGCGCGGCCAGGGGCACATGTAGAGGCAGACCTGCTCGCGCATGTGCCCGGCGAGCGTGTAGGTGGTGAAGGTGAGGATGCCGATCCAGACATAGGCCATCGCCGGCGCGGTGAAGGTGGCGAGTTCCCACACCAGCGTCGGCGCGTCGGCGAAGTAGAGCACCCACGCGCCGCCGGTCCACCACGCGATGATCAGCCACAGGCCGTGCTTGGCGGTGCGCCGCAGCGCCGTGTCGAGGCTGAGGGGGGCGTTGTCGCGCTTCATGCGCTCGCGCCGGTCGCCCTCCGTCAGCCGCTCCACGGCGAGGAACAGGTCGGTCCAGACCGTCTGCGGGCACAGATAGCCGCACCACACGCGCCCGGCGACCGCGTTCATCAGGAACAGGATCAGCGAGGCGAGGATCAAGAGGCCGGTGACGTAGTAGAACTCCTGCGGCCAGATCTCGATGAAGAAGAAATAGAAGCGCTTGGTGACGAAGTCGATCAGCACCGCCTGATCGGGCGCGTCGGGCCCGCGGTCCCAGCGCACGAAGGGCAGCAGGTAATAGATGCCGAGGGTGACGACCAGCACGATCCACTTGATGCGCCGGAAGGTGCCGTGCACCTTCTGCGGGTAGATCTTCTTCCGGGCGACGTAGAGCGGTCCGTCGCCGGAATTCGCGGTGGTCGTGGTGTCGATGACGCGGGTCGTACCCATGGCGATCACTCGGTCGTGTGGCGTCACTCGCCGCCGCCCAGCGTATGCACGAAGACGGTCAGGGCCTTGATGGTGGTATCGTCGAGCCTGCCTTGCCAGGCCGGCATGACCGAGCCGCGCCCGTGCCAGACGCCGTCGACGATCGTATCGCGGTCGGCTCCGAACAGCCAGATGCCGGTCGTCAGGTTCGGCGCGCCGAGCTCGCGGTTGCCGGTGCCGTCTGCGCCGTGGCAGGAGGCGCAGTTGTCGGCGAACACCGTCGCGCCGGTCTCCAGATTGGCGGCGTTCTCGGCCGGCAGGCCCGAGAGCGAGCGCACGTAATCGGCCACCGCGACGATCTCCGGCCGCTGGAGCATGCCGTCGCGGCCGAAGGCCGGCATGTCGCCGACGCGCGCGTCGTCGTGGCCGGAGCGGATGCCGAAGCGGATCGTCTGCTCGATGTCGGCGAGCGTGCCGCCCCACAGCCAGGCGTCGTCATTGAGGTTGGGATAGCCGACGGCGCCGGCGCCGCCCGCGCCGTGGCAGGGGGCGCAATTGTCGCCGAAGGCCGGCCGGGCGAGCGCCGTGGCGAAGCTCAGCAGTTCCGGATCGGCCTCGATCTGTGCCGTGGAGGCGGCGTCGAGCCGGGTCATCATCGCCGAGCGCTGCTCGCGCAGCTCGCCGAGATGCTCGGCGACCTGCCCGCGCGAGGACCAGCCGAGAATGCCCGGCGTGAAGCTCGAGATCAGCGGCCAGGACGGAAAGGCGATCCAGAAGCCGATGGCCCAGATGATGGTGGCGTAGAACGTCCACAGCCACCAGCGCGGCAGGGGGTTGTTCAGTTCCTGGATGCCGTCCCATTCGTGGCCGGTGGTGGTGACGCCGGTGACGGGATCGACCTCGTGTCCATGGCCGTCGGTATGTTGGGTGTTCTGCGCCATGATCCTCAGTCCTCCCGCAACGGAATGCGCGCGGCCTCCTCAAACCCCTTCTTGCGGGAGGGGGCGAGGGCGTAAACCAGAATGACGATGAATATGCCGACGAAGTAGAGCAGGCCCCATGTCTGGGCGAATTCTGCCAGCGTTTGATACGTGGTCATGTTTGGCTCCGCCTATTGCATCAAACCAGAAAATGGGGACCGTTTTCTGGATGAATTTGGTGCTTAAACAAAGAGATAAAGCAAATTCCAAGAGTTTTGCCTTATCGGATGTTGGCCTTGTTGTCGTAGAGCTTGAAATCGACATGGGTGCCGAGGTGCTGCAGATAGGCGATCAGCGCGTCCGCCTCGGTGATGCGGCCCGGCCGCCCGCTGAAGCTGCGGGCGATGGCGTTGGGATAGCGCTCCAGGAAACCGTCGACGTCGGGATCGTCCTGCGTCGCCTGAATGATGAGATCCGCCTGCGCCCGGGTGACCTGCTCCTCGGTGTAGGGGACGCCCGCCGCCCGCAGCACGCTCATGTCGTCCGCGATGTGGCGGAAGTCGAGTTCCCGCTGTTCCAGGAAGCCGTAGCGCGGCATGATCGACCCCGGCACGACCGAGACGGGATCGCGCAGGTGGTCGCGGTGCCAGGCGTCCGAATACTTGCCGCCGACGCGCGCGAGATCGGGCCCGGTGCGCTTCGATCCCCACTGGAACGGGTGGTCGTACATGCTTTCCGCCGCCAGCGAGTAATGGCCGTAGCGTTCCACCTCGTCGCGCAGGGTGCGGATCTGCTGGCTGTGGCAGTTGTAGCAGCCCTCGCGCACGTAGATGTTGAAGCCCGCGAGCTCCAGCGGCGACTTCGGCCGCATGCCCTCCACCGTCTCGATCGTGCTCTTCAGGTAGAACAGCGGAACCGCCTCCACCAGACCGCCGATGGCGACCACGATGACGATGCCGATGATCAGGATGATCGAGTTCTTCTCGAAGATCGCGTGTTTTTGCCAAAGCGACATTGGCGTCTTCTCCTTGGTCGTCCTTACTCAGCGGGCGTCAGCGCCGGCTTCACGGCGGTTTCGGGTTCGGCGTCGGTGGCTTCGCCGTATTTCACCGTGGCCCACAGGTTGTAGACCATGATGAGCGAACCGATGAGGAACAGGATGCCCCCGAGCGCCCGGATGACGTAGAAGGGATGCATCGCCTCCACGGTCTCGATGAACGAGTATTCGAGGAAGCCGAGGCTGGTGTAGGCGCGCCACATCAGGCCCTGCAGGATGCCCGCCACCCACATCGAGGTGATGTAGAGCACGATGCCGATGGTCGAGATCCAGAAGTGCAGGCTCACGAGCCGCAGCGAATAGAGGCCCTTGCGGTTCCACAGCCATGGCACCAGGCAGTAGAGCGTGCCGAAGGAGATGTAGGCCACCCAGCCGAGCGCCCCCGAATGGACGTGGCCGATGGTCCAGTCCGTGTAGTGCGACAGGGCGTTGACCTCGCGCACCGACATCAGCGGCCCCTCGAACGTCGCCATGCCGTAGAAGGCGATGGCCACCACCATGAGGCGCAGCACCGGGTCGGTGCGCAGCTTGTCCCACGCGCCGGACAGCGTCATCAGGCCGTTGATCATGCCGCCCCACGAGGGCATCCACAGGATGACCGAGAACGTCATGCCGAGCGTCTGCGCCCAGTCGGGCAGGGCGGTGTAGTGCAGGTGGTGCGGGCCGGCCCAGATGTAGATGAAGATCAGCGCCCAGAAGTGGATGATGGACAGCCGGTAGGAATAGATCGGCCGCTCCGCGCGCTTCGGCACGAAGTAGTACATGATGGCGAGGAACGGCACGGTCAGGAAGAAGCCCACCGCGTTGTGCCCGTACCACCACTGGATCAGCGCATCCTGCACGCCGCTCCACACCACGTAGGACTTCGACGAGAAGATCGACACCGGGATGGCGGCGTTGTTGCCGATGTGCAGCACGGCGATGGTGACGATGAACGCGAGGTAGAACCAGTTCGCCACGTAGATGTGCGGCTCCTTGCGCCGCGACAGCGTGAGCAGGAACACGAGCAGATACGCGACCCACACGACCGTCAGCAGCAGGTCGGCGTACCATTCCGGCTCGGCGTATTCCTTGGACTGGGTGATGCCGAGCAGGTAGCCGGTGCCGGCGACGACGATGAACAGGTTGTAGCCGAGCACCACGAACCACGGCGCGATGTCGCCGGCGAGCCGCGCCCGCGACGTGCGCTGCAGGACGTAGAACGAGGAGGCGATCAGGACATTGCCGCCGAAGGCGAAGATCACCGCCGAGGTATGCAGCGGCCGCAGACGGCCGAAGTTCAGCCAGCTCGCCAGGTTCAATTCCGGAAACGCGAGCTGCAGCGCGATGATCACGCCGACAAGGAAGCCCGCGACCCCCCAGAAGACGGAGGCGATGGTGGCGAACTTCACCGGGCCGAAATTGTAGTTCGGGCGGCCGTCGATCTCCGCCGGGGGCAGTTCGGCGGGCCGGGCGTAGAACCGGTCGATGATCTTGAAGACGCCCCAGGCGCTTGCGGCGGCGAGCAGGAAGGCATGGAAGGAATAGGCCGACGTGTGGGCCTTCGCGCCGATGAGAATGAACAGGAACGTCAATGCCGCCAGCACTGTTGCCGTGCCGGCCTCGCCGAATGTCATGCGTTTGATGGGTGCGATCGCTTGCGTCATGGTTCTGTCCGCCATCTCAGAAACGCCGGATCGGCTGCGCCCGGCTTACGACTGTTTTTACCATTGGTACGCGTCGTTCTTCCCCTCCTTGATTAGAATCAATTTTCTTAGAAAGTGGACCTTGCGTCGCATAAACATCTCGGAGGGGTGTATTGTGATCCGGCGCAATGCCCGCGGTCGGTGGATCCGTCATAATGGCGGGCGCAGACGGCTATGGATCGCCGGAGAGGGCGCCGCCGACGCGCGGCTGGGGGTCGAGACGGGAGCGGGCCAATGAAAGCACGGGATATCCTGACGTCGAACGTCATCACCGTTGATCTCGAAACCCCGTTGCCCGCGGTGGCGGATCTGCTGGTGCGCCACCGCATCGGGTCGGTCCCCGTCGTCGACGGGGAGGGGGCGGTGGCGGGCGTCATTTCCGAGGACGATTTCCTGCGCCGGGTCGAAACCGGCACGCAGCGGCGGCTGTCGCGGCTGGCCGAATTCTTCACCAGCGACACCGCGCTCCAGTCGGATTACGTGCGGTCGCGCGCGCTCAGGGCCTGCGACGTGATGCGCGCCGGGCTGCCGCACGTCACGCCCGACACCGAACTCGGCGAGATCGTCAACGTGCTGGAGCATCACAACATCCACAGCGTGCTGGTGCTGGAGGCGGGACGGCTCGCGGGGATCATCAGCCGCAGCGACCTCGTCCGTGCCTTCGCCTCGGCCGCGCATGCCGAATCGGCGCCGACGGAGGACGACAGGGCGATCCGCGAGGCCCTGCAGGGCGAGCTCAAGGCGCAGCCGTGGGGGCGCCGCTTCGAGAACACGATCGTCGTCGTCGACGGGGTGGTGCACCTGTGGGGAAGCGTCGGCTCGGACACGGAACGCGCCGCGTTGCGCGTCGCGGCCGAGCGCATCCCGGGCGTGCGCAAGATCGAGGATCACACGGTGCTGCGCGGCGTCATCCTGTCGCGTCGCTGAGGCGGCCTGTCCCAGCCGCTCTATCTCTTTGCCAGCCGCTCTATCTCTTTGTTTGTGCATCAGATTTATCCAAAAAACGGCACCCATTTTTTGGTTTGATGCTCTAGCCTTCGCCGCGTCCGTTCGGGGTGCCGGTCATGACCTGGTAGATGGCCTCGCTCAGCGCGTTGTTGAGCAGCGGCTTCTCGATGATCCGGACGCCGGCCGCGTCCGCCCGGCTGCGCAGCGCAGCGCTCGGATAGCTCGTGATCAGGATGGCAGGCATGGCGGCCCGCCTGTCGTCGGTGAGCGAGGCCAGCAGGTCGAGGCCGCTGATGCCGGGCAATTTCTGGTCGACCACGAGACAGGCCCGGCTGGGCAGGTCCCGCGCGGCGAGGAACTCGGCCGGGCTTTCATAGCAGCGCACCGAGAAACCCTCGATCTCCAGCGAGAATTTCAGCGACCCGAGCACCGCCGGATCGTCGTCGATCACCAATACCACGTGGTTCCTCGCGAGGTGACGGCGTCTGCCGGCTTCCCCGGGGGCATGAGGATCGCTTCCATTGGAATCCGCGCCGGGATCAATCACCGCAGGCCACCGCTCTTGCATCCGCCAGCCTGATGTTTCGGAAGGCATTTCCGGCCGGCACCTGCGTCATTCCGGCACACTCGGCGCGGGAGCGCCTTGACCTTCATCAATTGATCCCTGACAGCCGCAGGGGATCGGCGGCCCGGGCTCACCCCACGGCGCGGTTGCGCAGATCGATTCCGCCGACGAGCGCCATGCGGATGAGATGCGACAGGCTGGTCGCGTTCATCTTGGTCATCACATGGGCGCGGTGCACCTCGACGGTCCGCGGGCTGATGCCGAGGGCGGAGGCGATATGCTTGTTGGACAGGCCGGTGACGAGGCAGTCCAGCACCTCGCGCTCGCGGCTGGTGAGGGTCTGCAGGCGTTCGTTGATCTCGATCACGTCGGCGGCGGCGCGCGGGGTCTTGGGCCGGTCCCCGAGCGCGTTCTCGATCGCCGCGAGCAGCACCTCGTCGTCGAAGGGCTTCTCGAGGAAATCGCTGGCGCCGGCCTTCATGGCCTCGACCGCGAGCGGGATGTCGGCATTGCCGGTGATGACGATGAGCGGCAGGTCGACGCCCTTTTCCTTCAGGGTGCGCAGGAGCTCGATGCCGCTGATGCCGGGCATGCGCACGTCCGATACGATGCAGCCGCCGAGCCCCCAGGGGCGCTGTTCCAGAAAAACCTCCGCCGAGGGGTAGGTGAGCACGGTGAGGTTCATTCCCCCCAGCAGGAAGGAGAGCGAATCGCGGACGGATTCATCGTCGTCAATGACATGCACGGGTCCGCTACGCATCCTCAGGACTCTCCTCTAGCACCGCACGACGCAGGGTGAAGCGGAAGGTCGTGCCGGTCGCGGGCGACGATTCCGCTGAAATCTGCCCCCCGTGGGATTCGACGATCGTGCGCGAAATCGACAAGCCCACGCCCATACCATGGCGTTTGGTGGTGATGAAGGGCTGGAAAAGCTTTTGCGCGACCTCGGGCGCAAGCCCCGGTCCCGTGTCCGCGACGCTCACCGCCACCTGGGCACCCTCGATGGCGGCGGTCGTGACCACGATGTTGCGGGTGGGCGAATCCTGCACCGCCTCCAGCGCGTTGCGCAGCAGGTTGACCAGCACCTGCTGGATCTGCACCTTGTCCGCGAGCACCCAGGCCGCCTCCGGGTCGAGGTCGTAGGTGACGCGCGCGCCGTATTCGCGTGCTCCCACGAGGGCGAGCGCGCTCGCCTCCTCGATGATCTTGGTCAGGTTCTCGACGCGCCGCTCGCTCTCGCCGCGGGTGACGAACTCCCTGAGCCGCCGGATGATCTGGCCGGCGCGCAGGGCCTGGTCGGAGGCCTTCTCCAGCGCATCCCGCACCTGAGCGACGCGCGGCCCGTCATCCGTCTCCAGCAGGCGGCGCAGGCCGCGCAGGTAGTTGGCGATCGCCGTCAGCGGCTGGTTCAGCTCGTGCGCGAGCGTCGAGGCCATTTCGCCCATAGCCGTCAGGCGGGAGATGTGGACGAGCTCCGTCTGCAGGTCCTGCAGGCGCGCCTCCGTCATCTGGCGCTCGGTCAGATCGCGGACGAAGCCGGTGAAGAAGGTCTCGCCCGGGCCCGACGTCTCGCCCACCGAGAGCTGCATGGGAAAGGTCGAGCCGTCCTTGCGCCGTCCCATCACGACGCGGCCGATGCCGATGATGCGCTTCTCGCCCGTCTGCAGATAGCGCTCGATGTACCGGTCGTGGTCCTCGCTGTAGGGCGAGGGCATCAGGATGCTGACGTTACGCCCCGTGACCTCGCCGGCCTGGTAGCCGAACAGCCTTTCGGCGGCGCGGGAGAAGGAATGGACCCTGCCGAAGCGGTCGATCACCACCATGGCGTCGGGCACGGTGTCGAGGATCGATTCCAGATGCGCCTCGCGCGCCTTGAGATCGCGCGTCGCGGCGGCCGCCTCGGCTGCGGCGTTCTGGCGGTGGTTGCGCAGGCGCTCGCCGTAGTAGGCCATGCCGAAGCCGAGCAGCGCGAACGCCATCGCGCCGGCGACATCGGCCTGCGCATCGGCCTGAAGGTGCTTGCGCAGCAGCCATGACACCGCCACGGCGAGAACGGTCGCCGTGATGCCCGGCCGCAGGCCGCGCTCGCAGGAGGCGAGCACCGCGAGCGCCAGAATGGGCATCAGCAGCGCCGGCTTGTCGCCGAGCTGGAACAGATAGCCGAGCAGGGCGACGAAGGCGACGGAGACGACCGGTCTCGCATAGTCCTGCGGAAAGCGGGCAGCGCCCGTCCCGCCCGTTGGCGGCGCGGCGGGCGGCACGGCGCGTGCGGAACCGGCGGAAAACGGGCATGCGCCCTCCCTCTGCCCGCGCGCCTCCCCGTGCGCGCCGGTCGGGGACGCGGGAGCGCCGCTCTCCGAGGATTGTCGTTCCGGAACGGGCGTTTGCCGGATCATCGCCACCCCCGCCGCGCCTCCTGTTCCATCCGCATTCGCCCCGCTTTCCCGCCGGGAGCGGGACCTGAACCGGGGGACATGCTCGAGTCCTACGGGATTCCCCTTACGCAGTCGACCGAATTTCGCCTGCCGCCTGTACGGGCTACAAAAAATCAGATGACGGAGGGACCGACATGTCAAGTATTCAGCAACTGCCCGGGACGGTCTTTGCCGCAGGCGCGCCAGTCGCAGCCCCGGTGCGCGGCGCGAACCGCAGCGAGGAGCATACCTTCTGGAAGCCTTCCGTCGATCAGGTCGCGGACTGGTCCTCGGAGGCGTGGATCGCCCATCTGTTCGCGGAGATCGGCACCACGATGACCGTCGCGCGCAATGGCGAACTCTACGCCGAGGATCAGCCGGTCGACAGCGTCTATCGCGTCGAGAGCGGCGTCATCCGGACATGCAAGATCCTCAACGACGGCCGGCGCCAGATCGACGGCTTCTATATCGCCGGCGATATCGTCGGGCTGGAGATGAGGAGCCACCACGCCTATTACGCCGAGGCCATATCGCGCGCCACCGTTCGCACCGTGCGGCTGCGTACCCTGCGCTCGCGCATGGAGATGGGCGGCGGCATGTCGTCGGCGCTGTGGGAGATGACGGCCCGCGAACTGCACCGCGCGCAGGAGCACATCCTGCTGCTCGGCCGGCGCAGCGCCCAGGAGCGGGTGGCCTGCTTCCTGCTGTCGATGGCGGATCGCCTGTCGAACCCTCCCGCGCCGGAGAAGGGCGCGCCCACGATCGAGCTGCCGATGTCGCGCCAGGACATGGCGGACTACCTCGGCCTGACGATCGAGACCGTCTCCCGCACCTTCACGCAGCTTGAGGGCACGGGCATCATCGCACTCACCTCCGCCCGCAAGGTGCGTCTGTGCAATCGCGCCGCCCTGCGGGAAATGCACGGCTGAGCCTGACGGCGACCGCCGCTCCGCCTTCCACCGTCCGCCCTTGCTATAGCAGTTTGCGTTCATCTTGATCATCAAAATGAGCGCAGGCCGCTCTACCCCCACGGCCCGCGGCGCAGGCCCCACGGTCCACGCCGGGGCGGCCCGCCGCTCGATGGATCGGTGTGGTCCGGCGGGGTGGGGGGCAGCTCGGCGGCGGGCGCCGGGTAGACGCCGCCGCCGTGGCGCACCAGCGCCTCGATGCGGCTCTCGATCGGGGGATGCGTCGCGAACAGGCTCTGGAACCCGTGACGCGGGTTGTCCACGCACATCTCCATCAGCGACGACGGCAGGGCGGGCAGATCGCTGCGGCCCGAGATCTTCATCAGCGCGCCGATCATCGCGTCGGGGTTCTTCGTCAGTTCGACGGCGCCGGCGTCGGCCAGATATTCGCGCGACCGCGACAGGGCGAAGCGGATGACGACCGACAGCGCCACCGCGACGAGAGCGATGACGACAGCGACCACGAGCGCAATGGCCGCGCCGCCGCCGCTGTTCCTGTCGCCGCCGCGCGAGCGCGAGCCGCGCAGGGGCGCGAACCGCAGCCAGCGGAAGATCATCTCGCCGACGAACGAGATGACGCCGGCGATGATCATCGCCGTCACCATCAACTGCACGTCCTTGTTGCGGATATGGGTGAGCTCGTGCGCCAGCACCGCCTCCAGCTCGTTGCGATCGAGGGCGGCGAGCAGGCCGCGTGTCACCGTGACGGTGTACTGGCTCTCGTTGAGGCCCGAGGCGAAGGCGTTCAGCGCGTCCGTGTCGATGATCGCCAGACGCGGCGTGCGCAGGCCGCGCGATATGCAGAGGTTCTCCAGCAGGGCGTAAAGCTCCGGCGCGTCCTGGCGCGTGACCTCCCGCGCGCCCGCAACCGCGCCGATGATCGCGCGGTTGAAGAGATAGGCGATGACGATCCAGACAAGCGCCGCCAGCGTCGCGATCGGAATGGCGGGCACGAGAGCCGCCAGCGCACGCTGCACCAGTACGTCGAAGGGCGCATCCTGGGCCAGCGCCTCGCCGGCGAGCGCACCGGCGAACACGAGGACATAGAGCAGCAGGAACAGCCCGCCGATGAGCAGGGCGGAACGGATGCGATTCGCGCGGATGTGCGTGTAGAGCCCGAAGGCGGCCATGGCCAGGGTGCCGAACTAGAATTTCACGGTTGGCGGCGCGTCGAGCTGCTGGCGGGCGGTCTCGCCCACGTCGAAGAAGTCGCGGTGCGCGAAGCCGAAGTTCTTCGCGAACAGCGCCGCCGGAAACGATTCGATGGCGGCGTTGTACTCGCTCACCGAGTTGTTGAAGAACCGGCGCGCCGCCGCGAGCTTGTTCTCGATGTCGGAAAGATCGGTCTGCAACTGCTGGAAGTTGGCGCTGGCCTTCAGGTCCGGATAGGCCTCGGCGAGCGCGAAGAGCCGTCCGAGCGCCCCGGTCAGGGCCTGCTCCGCCCCCGCCATGGCGTCCGGCCCCTGGGCGCTGAGGGCGCGCTGGCGCGCCTGGATGACGGCGTCGAGCGTCTCGCGCTCATGGCTGGCGTAGCCCTTGACCGTTTCGACCAGGTTCGGGATCAGGTCGTGGCGCTGCTTGAGCTGGACGTCGATGTCGCCGAAGGCCTGGTTCACCCGCTGCCGCAGCATGACAAGACCATTGTAGACGAAGATGACATAGAGGACGATGGCGACGATACCGCCGACGATGATCCATTCCATGAGGTCGTTTCTCCACATGCGCCGGGCCTGCCGAGGGCGCGGGCGCCACTATGCCACATGAGGCTTGCACGAAGAAAGTGGACGGCCGGCCGCACCGGCCGTCCGTGACCCGCCCGTGCGGCAGGCCGCTGCGCTGCTTCACACCGTGTCGGGACGTTTCGGCCCGACATGGACGGTTGCCGGCGCCCCGGGCGCCCGCTCCCTGGCACCGGAGGCCCTGAGGCCCATGCCGCCGATCTCCATCCCCGTTTCGCCGCTGTCGCCCGCGTCGAAGCGGAAGACGACGCCGAAGGAGTGCCAGTTGTCGGGCGGCACGCCATAATAGGCCACGATATCGCGCAAGATGGGCTCCAGCCGCCGTGCGATCGAGAGGCGCCGTTCCAGATCGTGGTCGAGTGCCTGCAGCACACGCTCTATGTCGATCGTCTCGTCGAACAGCGGTATGCCTCCCGGATCATCGTCGGACGTCAGATCATCGTCGGACATGATCCCTCCTGATTGCGGTAGCTCCGGACGATCCGTCCGGCGTTGGATCATGTCATCGTTTCACGGAAACGCTGACATGATCCAACTTTTGATTTTGAGCGAATTCTTATCGATCAAATGATTCCATTTGATCGATAAGCGCTCTGCGATCAGCCCCCCGTCGGCACATCGGCCAGCCGTAACAGCGAAGATGATACAGGGCCCCGGCTCCCGATCAATAGTATCGCCACGCGAACAGCGTCTTTCGTATGACGGCCTTGCGCCGTGCCACGCTTTCTTGGCGGGCGAAGGTGCGCTATTGCTGGACCATGACCAGTCCGGATTTCATTGGCACCGGGCGGCACAGGACGAACGCGGGCGAGAAATGCCAGACAAACAGAACTATATCCGGCGGATACTGACTTCATCGGTCTATGACGTGGCGATCGAATCGCCGCTCGATCCCATGAAGCGCCTGTCACAGCGGTTGAACACGCCGGTATTCCTGAAACGCGAGGATCTGCAGCCGGTCTATTCCTTCAAGCTGCGCGGCGCCTACAACAAGATCGCCCTGCTCACGCCGGAGGAGCGCGCCCGCGGCGTCATCTGCGCCTCGGCGGGCAATCACGCCCAGGGCGTGGCGCTCGCCACCCATCGTCTGGGCATCCGGTCCGTCATCGTCATGCCGCGCACCACGCCGGGCATCAAGGTCGCGGCCGTGCGCAATCTCGGCGGCGAGGTCGTGCTGCACGGCGACGCCTTCGACGACGCGCGCCGGCACGCGGCGGAACTCGAGAAGGAGCAGGGCCTCGTCTTCGTTCACCCCTACGACGACCCGGACGTCATCGCCGGTCAGGGAACGGTGGCGGTGGAGCTGCTGCGCCAGCACCCCGGCCCGCTGGAGGCGGTTTTCGTGCCCATCGGCGGCGGCGGGCTCGCGGCGGGCATCGCGCTCTACATCAAGTTCCTGCGCCCCAACGTCAAGGTGATCGGCGTCGAGCCGGACGACGCGGCCAGCATGAAGGCGGCGATCGAGGCGGGCGAGCGCGTCGCGCTGCCCCATGTCGGGCTGTTCGCCGACGGCGTCGCGGTGGCGCAGGCGGGTGAGGAGACCTTCCGTATCTGCCGCGAGCTTCTCGACGGGGTCGTCACCGCCTCGGGCGATGAGATCTGCGCGGCGATCAAGGACATCTTCGACGACACCCGCGCCATTGCGGAGCCCGCCGGCGCGCTGGCGCTCGCGGGCCTCAAACGCTACCGCGAATCGGGTGCGGGCGTTGGTCCGCTCATCGCCATCAATTCGGGGGCCAACCTCAACTTCGACCGCCTCCAGCACGTGGCGGAACGGGCGCAGATCGGCGAGCGCTCGGAGGCGCTCATCGCGGTGACGATCCCCGAGCAGCCGGGCAGCTACCGGCGGTTCATCCGCCTTCTCGGCCAGCGCCAGATCACCGAGTTCAACTACCGCTACGCGGGAGGCGCGCAGGCGCACATCTTCGTCGGCGTGCAGCTCAGCGACGGCGAGCGGGAAAAGCAGCAGACCATCGCGCTGCTGCGCGAGCACGACTATCCGGTCACCGACCTCTCCGACAACGAGCTCGCCAAGCTCCACGTGCGCCACATGGTGGGTGGGCGGGCGGCCTCGGCCGAGAACGAGCTGGTCTACCGCTTCGAGTTCCCCGAGCGTCCGGGCGCGCTGCTGCGCTTCCTCGAGGTGCTGCGGTCGGACTGGAACATCTCGATGTTCCACTACCGCAACCACGGCACGGATTTCGCCCGCGTGCTCGCCGGCCTCCAGGTGTCGGACAAGGACCGCGACACGTTCGAGGGGTTCCTCAACGAACTCGGCTACCCGTTCTGGGAGGAAACGCAGAATCCCGCCTACCAGCTTTTCCTCGATGGCCGCGACCGGGAACGGGGAAAACACGAGAATTGACGGGTATTTCCGGCCTTTCAGGTGTAGCATTATTGATGCGTCGTGAGTCGCCCATGCGCCCCGCGGCGCAGTCGTCGCTGATTTCTCGTCCGGCTCCGGCGGGGCCACAGGTGCGATACCGGTCATGATGTCTGTTCGTGAATTGGCGGACCCGCCCGCGGGCGCGCCTTCCGCCGGCCTGCTGGAGATCGATCTCGACGCGGTGCGGACGAACTATCGCCTGCTGCGTGATCGCCTCGCCGGCGCGGCGTGCGGCGGCGTGGTCAAGGCCGACGCCTACGGGCTCGGCGCGGCGCGCGTCGCGCCGGCGCTGGCGGCCGAGGGGTGCCGGCATTTCTTCGTCGCCCATCTCGACGAGGCGCTGGCGCTGCTGCCGCATCTGCCGACCGGTGGCACGGTCTATGTGCTGAACGGGCTCACGCGCGACGCGACGGGCGAGGCCGCGCGCCTGTCGGCGGCCGGAACGCCGCTCGTGCCGGTGCTCAATTCGACCGACCAACTCGCCGCATGGCGGCGGGAGGCGGCGCGCGCCGGGCGCGTGCTGCCGGCCGTGCTGCAGATCGACACCGGCATGTCGCGGCTCGGTCTCGCGCCCGCCGAGGCAGAGGCGGCGGCGGGAGACGCGGCCGCCTTCGCCGGCCTCGACGTCCATTTCGTCATGAGCCACCTTGCCTGCGCCGACGAGCCGCGCCATCCCGCTTCCGCGGCGCAGCTCGCCAATTTCCGCAAGGCGCGCGCCGCCTTCGCCGGCCATCCGGCGCTCGGCCGCGCCCGCTGGTGCCTCGCCAATTCGTCGGGGATCTTTCTCGGGGCCGACTACCATTGCGATCTCGTCCGTCCGGGAGCGGCGCTCTACGGCGTCAATCCGCAGCCCGGCGGCGACAACCCGATGCGGGGCGTGGTGCGGCTTTTCGCGCGCATCATCCAGACGCGCTCCGTTCCCGCCGGCAGCCATGTCGGCTACGGCTTCACCTTCGAGGCGGCGAGGCCGACCCGCGTCGCGACGCTGTCCGTCGGCTACGCGGACGGCTGGCTGCGCAGCCTCAGCGGCAGGGGCGCCGCATGGCTCGGCGAGCACAGGCTGCCGATCCTCGGGCGCGTGTCCATGGACAGCGTCTGCGTCGATGCCTCAGACGTGCCGGAGGGGCTGGCCGAGACGGATGCGGCGGTCGAACTGATCGGCCTTCATCAGACTGTCGACGATGTCGCCGAAGCTGCGGGAACCATCGGGTACGAGATTCTGACATCGCTCGGCAGCCGCTACCGGCGCATCTACACGGGCGGCTGAAAACCACGTCGTCGGGCTTGAGAGAGTTCCATCATGCAAGTTGTCGTTCTGGGAGCGGGGGTCATCGGCGTGACCTCCGCGTGGTATCTCGCGAAGGCGGGATGCGAGGTCACTGTCATCGATCGCCAGGAGGGGCCAGGCCTGGAGACGAGCTTCGCCAATGCCGGGCAGATCTCGCCGGGATACGCGTCGCCGTGGGCGGCGCCGAACGTTCCCCTGAAGGCGCTGAAATGGCTGTTCACGGAGCATTCGCCGCTGATCCTGCGCCCCCGCGCCGACGCGGACATGCTGGCCTGGCTCGTGCAGATGCTCGGCAACTGCCTGCCGGCGCGCTACGCGGTCAACAAGGCGCGCATGGTGCGGGTGGCGGAATACAGCCGCGACTGCCTGCAGGCGCTGCGGGCAGAAACCGGCATCAGCTATGACGAGCGCATGCAGGGCACCCTGCAGCTCTTCCGCACGCAGGAGCAGCTCGACGCCGTCGCCGGCGACATCGCCGTGCTGAAGGAATACGGCGTGCCGCACGAACTCCTGACCGGCGAGCAATGCCTCGCGGCCGAACCGGGGCTCACGCACGCGCGCCACAGGATCGTCGGCGGGCTGCGCCTGCCGCACGACGAGACGGGCGATTGCTTCAAGTTCACGCAGAACCTCGCGCGGCTCGCCGAGGCGGCGGGTGTGCGCTTCCGCTACGGCGTCGACATCCAGGGGCTCGATGTCGCGGGCGACAGGGTTTCGGGGCTGCGCATCAACGAGGGCGGGGTGACGGCCGACGCGTTCGTCGTCGCGCTGGGCAGCTTCTCGCCCGTCATGCTGAAGCCGCTCGGGTTGCGCGTGCCGGTCTATCCGGTGAAGGGCTATTCGATCACCGTCGACGTGACCGACGAGACGGCGGCGCCCGTCTCCACGGTACTCGACGAATCCTACAAGGTCGCCATCACGCGTCTCGGTGATCGCATCCGCGTCGGCGGCATGGCCGAGATTTCGGGCTACCGGATCCACCTGCATCCGGACCGCAAGGGCACGCTGTCGCTCGTGCTGCACGACCTGTTCCCGCGCGGCGGCGACCCGGCGCACACGCAGCTCTGGTCGGGATTGCGGCCGATGACGCCGGACAGCACGCCGATCATCGGCGGCACGCGTTTCACCAATCTCTACATCAACACGGGCCACGGCACGCTGGGCTGGACCATGGCCTGCGGATCGGGACGGATCGTGGCCGATGCGGTGACGGGCAGGAAGCCGGAAATCGACGTTTCAGACCTGTCGCTGGCCCGCTACGACTAAAGCATTTTCAGGCAAAGCGGGTGCCGGTTTGCGTGAAGAAAACGCGCTAAATCAAAAAATTACAGCATTCGCAAACTGCTATGGGGCCGCGCGGCGGAAATGCGCCAGCACGAACAGGCGGATGGCCGACGACAGGTTGCTGTCGCCGCGCCGGGCGTCGATCTCGGCGATGAGGCCGGCGATGGAGGAGCCGCGCGCCTCGGCGATCTCGCGCAGCGCGTCCCAGAACGGCTGCTCCAGCGACACGCTGGTGCGATGTCCGGCGATCATGACCGACCGCTTGATGACCGCCTCGCTCATTCCGGCTGACCGTCGGAAGACGGAGCGCCGTCGCGCCGATGCCCGTCGAGATGGCGCTCGGCCTGCTCGCGCTCGCTGGCGTTCGCGCGCCGATCGGACGCGGACGCGCCGAAGCGCAGGCGGTTTTGTGCCGCCTGCGCTTCCTTTTCCGCTCTGGCACGCGCCTTGCGGGCGCGGCGCAGGTTGACGATCTCGGCCATTGCGATCTCGGCTGCCGGAGCATTCCTCCTTTTCGTTGAAACGGAGAAATGCTCTATTTGTCCTATCCTGTGTCCGCTCAGTGCGGCGCCAGCATGTCCTGCGGGCGGACGATCGCGTCGAACTCCTCCGCCGTGACCTTGCCCGACTTCAGGGCCTCCTCGCGCAGCGTGGTGCCGTTCTTGTGGGCGGCCTTGGCGATATCGGCGGCCGCGTCGTAGCCGATCTTGGGCGCGAGCGCCGTCACCAGCATCAGCGAGCGCTGCAGCAATTCCGTGATGCGGTCCTGGTTCGGCTTGATGCCGACCACGCAGTTGTCGGTGAAGCTCACCGCACCGTCGGCCAGCAGGCGCACCGATTGCAGGAACGCATGGGCGATGACCGGTTTGAACACGTTGAGCTCCAGGTGGCCCTGGCTGCCGGCGATGGAAACGGTCGTGCCGTTGCCGATGACCTGCGCCGCGAGCATGGTCACGGCCTCGGACTGGGTCGGATTGACCTTGCCGGGCATGATGGAGGAGCCGGGCTCGTTCTCCGGCAGCGACAATTCGCCGAGTCCCGAGCGCGGGCCGGAGCCGAGCAGACGGATGTCGTTGGCGATCTTGAACAGCGCCGTCGCCACGCTCACAAGCGCGCCGTGAGCGAACACGACAGCGTCGTTGCTCGCCAGTGCCTCGAACTTGTTGGGCGCGGTGGTGAAGGGCTGGCCGGTGATCTCGGCGATCTTGGCAGCGAAGCGTTCGGCGAATTCGGGATGGGCGTTGAGGCCCGTGCCCACCGCCGTGCCGCCCTGGGCGAGCGGATAGAGCGAATTGAGCCCGGTCTTCACATGGGCGATGCCGGTCGCGACCTGCGCCGCATAACCCGAGAACTCCTGGCCCAGCGTCACCGGGGTGGCGTCCTGCAGGTGCGTGCGGCCGATCTTGACGATGTCCTTGAACTCTTCCGACTTGGCGACGAGCGCCTTGTGCAGGTGCTCCAGCGCCGGCAGCAGGCGGCTCGTCACGTCGAGCACGGCGGCGATGTGAATGGCGGTCGGGAAGGTGTCGTTCGACGACTGGCCGCGGTTGACGTGGTCGTTCGGGTGCACGGGCGTCTTGGAGCCGAGCGGCGCGCCCAGGAGCTCGTTGGCGCGGTTGGCGATCACCTCGTTGGCGTTCATGTTCGACTGGGTGCCGGAACCCGTCTGCCACACGGCGAGCGGAAAGTGGTCGTCGTACCGGCCCTCGACGACCTCCTGCGCGGCAGTGGCGACGGCGTCGGCGACCTTGGCGTCGAGCGCGCCGAGATCCTTGTTCACGAGGGCGGCGGCGCGCTTGATGAGCGCCAGCGCATGCACCACGGGCAGCGGGATCTTCTCGATGCCGATGCGGAAGTTTTCGAGCGAACGCTGGGACTGCGCGCCCCAGTAACGGTCCGCGGGAACCTCGATGGGGCCAAAGGAATCGGATTCGGTACGGGTCTGCGACATCAGGCGTTCCTCGCAAGGGCTGTAGCGCTTTCGGGAGAAGCGGATCCGCCTTTGGCCCGGAAGCGCGTCAGAACAACAAGCACAGGCCCGCGCCGACGACCTTGGCGGCGAGGCCCCGCTCATGCCGGGCCGGAAAGCGCTCTCACGCGAAAACCGGCCCGTCGAGGCAGTGGTATAGCCAAACTCGCACGCGTCCGCCAAGAGGCTTTCAGGCAGCCGTTCCGTCAATGCGCCAAATAAGGTGACAATTCAGCGGTTCTGTCAGGGGAGGGGGCGCCGCCGCGCAACGGGCAAGCGCGGCGGTGTCAGGTGTTCTGCCTGATATCAGGTGTTCTTCTTGCGGAACGCGTCGAGCTGCACGACCCGCGCGCCGGCGCCCTTTTCCTCCGAGCCGCCGTCTTCGCCCGTTACAGGCGCCGCGTCGTCGTCGGGGCTGGCCGGCGGTTCATCCCCGCCCGCCGGCAATGGAATATCCGCGTCGGACGGGGCGGAGTCATCCGCCGTGCTGTCGCCGGAAACCGGCGGGTCGGCGTTCTCGGCGGGCGGTGCCCCGGTGCGGTCCTCCGTTTCGGGCGTGATCTCGAAGATGCGGCGCGGAAACGCGCCCTGCGTGACCTGTCCCGTCGCCTGCGGCGTATCGTCCGTCTCGTAGGCTTCGTCGGAATCGTCTTCCTCGTCGATTTCGACGTCCGATTCGAAGCGCAGGCCGAAGTCGACGGAACGGTCGAAAAATCCCGTCATCGCCTCGAACGGCACCACGAGCTTCTCCGGAATGCCCTTGAAGGACAGGCCGACCTCGAACGCATGCTCCGTGACCGCCAGATCCCAGAACTGGTGCTGGAGGACGATGGTCATTTCGTCGGGATATTCCGCCCGCATGCGGTTCGACAGCCGCACCCCCGGATGCTGGGTGCGGAAGGTGATGTAGAAGTGGTGCTCTCCCGGCAAGCCATCGCGGACGACATCCGCCAGAACCCGGCGGACAACGCCGCGCAACGCGTCCTGAACGTGGAGATCGTAACGAATGAAATCCTTGGCCATAACCCGGCGCCTGAAAATTCCTGCGTACCCTGGCGATCTTGATGCCAGACTTGCGGGGCACAAGGCAAGCCCCAACCAGCGTCCTGCGGCGCGTGAACCGTCGGCAGGCAGGCGGGAGAGGCTTTTTTGCCTGTGGGCAGAGCCGAACGGCAGGATTGCACGCCCGCACGATCACGGTTCCGGCCCCTGCCGCAACTTCGCCTTATTGCGGCGGGAAACTAAACATCGGATACGAATGAGAATTTTTCTGGCACATGCCAAGTGTATTGCGACCGGAGAGGATTTTTTTCCGGTTAATGCGTGCTGCGCTCCTTTTCGGATTTCGGCACGACTGCGGAAAAGCGGGCGATATACGTCATCCGGAAGGCTTTAGTTATTTCCTGAGGGTATTTATTGTGTCGATCGCATTGCAATATACAAATCCCGTCTGGCTCGAGGGAAAAACAGGGCAGGAAGATGCCCCCAGACGCCGTGACGATGAAGAGGCCGGTGCCGAAAAGCACGCGGCCACCTTGGTGGCGCGTCTGCCTGGTCGTGCCTGTCTCGTGCGGCTTCAGGCGATCGTGCGGCTCCCGGGCGGCGATGGTCGCGGCATGTCGCCCGTCCGCGTTGAGGCACGGCCCCTCGCTTTCGATGGGCTCATCCGGCAGGGTGAAGCCCTGACCGCCATCGCCCGGAGCTTTCTCGACGATCTGGACGACCGCCGGCGAACCGAGGACGAAGCCAGACGCGCCCGCATCGCCGCCGACGCCGTGGAGCGGGACCAGATGCGGCGGCAGGGCGAAAAGCGCAGGCTCGGCGGCCGGCGTATCGACAGGGACATTCTTGCGGCCCGCGTGCGCAGACTGCCCGCGCCCGGCCCCCGCTCGCCGGCCGGCGCATAGACACACAGACGCCGCCGGCATCGCACGGGAGGCGCCGGGGAAATGGAAACGGCTATTGAGCGAGGAGAAGTGGAGGCTTCTGTTGCCAGGCGCCTCCGAACCCCGCCCTACGGGGCTAACCGCAGGGACTTTAAGTGGTCACTTACGCCGCAAGCGCGGGTGCAGCAACCGAGCGATGGTTGTCATTGGCAACTATCGTTTTGACCCGATAACGGCGGTATCATGCCGGACGAAAGCACACCCTTTACACCCTCGTCGATCCTGTTTCGCCCCCGCCGAAAACCAGCCGCCCGCTGATCTTTGGTGGAGGCGCCGGGTACCGCCCCCGGGTCCGAATGGCTTATTGCGATGACCGTTTATCGTCATAGCCGTCTTGCGACGGCAAAACGAATATAGGCCAGCGGGCAGGATTTTGAAAGGGGCGTCCGGCGCATTACGTTATCAACAGACGTGACCGGGCATGAGACGTGACCAGGCCCGGCAATCGTCTATGCTGAACGCATCCTTGATGAATCGTGCCATTGCCGGAGACCGACGTCATGCGCGCCTATCTCGATCTCGTGGACCGCATCCTGCGGGAGGGAACCCGCAAGGACGACCGCACCGGCACGGGCACGCTCTCGCTGTTCGGCCAGCAGCTGCGCTTCGATCTCGGAGAGGGCTTTCCGCTGCTCACGACGAAGCGGGTGCATCTGAAATCAGTGGTGCACGAACTGCTGTGGTTCCTGCGCGGCGACACCAACATCGCCTATCTGCACGAGAACGGCGTCACCATCTGGGATGAATGGGCGGACGGGAACGGCGATCTCGGCCCGGTCTACGGCAAGCAGTGGCGCGCGTTCGAGGGCGCGGGCGGCGAGACCGTGGACCAGATCGCCTGGGTCGTGGACGAAATCAGGCGCAATCCCGATTCGCGCCGGCTCGTGGTCAGCGCCTGGAATCCGGTCGACATCCCGAAGATGGCGCTCGCCCCGTGCCACTGCCTGTTCCAGTTCTATGTCGCCGAGGGCAAGCTGTCGTGCCAGCTCTACCAGCGCTCGGCCGACGTGTTTCTCGGCGTGCCGTTCAACATCGCGAGCTACGCGCTGCTGACCGAGCTCGTCGCCCATGTCACGGGGCTCCGGGCGGGCGAGTTCGTCATCACGTTCGGCGATGTGCATCTCTATCTCAACCACGTCGAGCAGGCGCGCACGCAGCTTGCCCGCACGCCGCGGCCGCTGCCGCGCCTCGTGCTGAGCGACTATCTGACCGACATTTTCGCGGCCAAGGCCAGCGATATCGTGGTCGAGGGCTACGATCCGCATCCGGCCATCAGGGCGCCGGTCGCGGTTTGAGGCCATGACGCACGCGGGACTGGCGCAGGACGGTCGGCCGCAGGGCATTTCCCGCCGGCCGCTGGTGATCGTGGCCGCCGTGGCACGCAACGGCGTCATCGGCGCCGGCAACGCGCTGCCGTGGCGGCTTCGCAGCGATCTGGCGCGCTTTCGCGCCCTCACCATGGGCAGGCCGGTGATCATGGGCCGCAGGACGTTCGAATCGCTGCCGCCGGCCCGGCCGGGCAAGGGGGGGCGGCTGCCGGGGCGCCCGCTGGTGGTGCTGGCGCGGTCCGACTTTCCGATATCGCCCGACGACGGCGAGGTGGTGCGGGCGGCGAGCCTCGACGCGGCCGTCGCCACGGCGGACGCGCTCGCCGCGCGGGACGGGGCGGACGCCATCATCGTCGCCGGCGGGGGCGACGTTTTTGCGCAGGCCCTGCCGCTGGCGTCGCGGCTGCACGTCACATGGGTGGACTCCGCCCCCGACGGCGACGCCTTTTTCCCCAATATCGACAATGCCGGCTTCCGCGAAACCGCGCGTGAGGCGCACCCGGCCGGGGAGCGGGACGATCACGCTTTCGTGTTTGTCGACTATGAGCGCTAAATCGCTGATCTATCCGCGAGAAAGACCCGGACGGAACTTGACGGTTGCGCCCCGGCCTCCCAAGTTGCAGGCGTGGCGGACATCGGCGTGGCGGCGCGCGCGCATTTGTCATAATAGAAGACATGTATCGGCAGGCGGGTACCGGAACGGAACCTCAAGACAAGGAATGGCTGACTAATGCCTTGGAGTAACCAGAGTGGCGGTCCATGGGGCCAGAAACCGCAGGGGCCGTGGGGCACGGGACCGCAGGGGGGCGGTGGGCAGCAGCCCGATCTCGAAGACATCCTCAGGCGCGGTCAGGACAAGCTGAGAGGCTTCATCCCCGGGGGCGGCGGCGGTTTCCGCAGCGTCGCGCTGATCGGCCTGGGCGCCGTGCTGCTGTGGCTCGCCACCGGTTTCTATACGGTGCGTCCCGACGAGGTCGGCCTCAACCTCATCTTCGGCCGCTTCGTCGGCAAGACCGGCGAGGGCCTGCGCTACAACTTCCCCTATCCCGTCGGCTCGGTCATCAAGCCGCGGGTGACGACGGTCAACACGGTCGAGGTCGGCCAGCGCACCGGCGACACTTCGGCGCGCATCTCCCAGCGCGAGGTGCCCGAGGAGAGCCTGATGCTCACCGGCGACGAGAACATCGTCGACATCAACTTCACCGTGCAGTGGCAGGTGAGCCCGTCCAATCCGGAGCACTACGTGTTCAACCTCCAGAACCCCGACGCCTCCATCAAGGCGGTGGCCGAAAGCGCGATGCGCGAGGTGGTCGGCCGGCGCAATATCCAGGCGGTGCTCACCACCGACCGCGGCCCCATCGAGGGCGAGGTGCGCACGCTGATGCAGACGCAGCTCGACGAATACGGCGCCGGCGTCGAGATCCGTCAGGTGCAGTTGCAGAAAGTCGACCCGCCCCAGCAGGTGATCGACGCGTTCCGCGACGTGCAGGCCGCCCGCCAGGACCAGGACCGGGTGCGCAACGAGGCCGAGACCTACGCCAGCCGCGTCGTGCCCGAGGCGCGCGGCGACGCGGCCCGCATCCTGCAGGCGGCGGAAGGCTACCGCGAGAGCGTGGTCGCCGGCGCGCGCGGTGAGGCGGCCCGCTTCACGCAGGTTTACGAAACCTACAGGACGGCGCCGGACGTGACGCGCGAGCGCATGCTGATCGAGACGCTTGAAAAGATTTTCGGCAGTTCCGACAAGGTGATTCTCGAACAGGGCGGACAGGGCCCGCTGCCGTTGCTGCCGCTGGGGCCGTTGCAGGGCGGCGTCTTCCCCGGCACGCAGCCCCAGGGCACACAACCCCAAGGCACGCAACCCCAGGGCACGACGCAACCACAGCGTCCGCCGGTGACCCCCTCCGCGGGCAACGTCATGCAGCAGGGAGCAGGCCGATGAACGCCCAGACCTTGAAAGTGGCGGGCGCGATCGTTCTCGCCGTCTTGGCCTTCGTTCTCTACACCGCGACCTTCGTCGTGCACCAGACGGAATACGCGCTGGTGCTGCGCTTCGGCGGCGTGCGATCGGTCGCCACCGACCCTGGCCTCTATTTCAAGCTGCCGCTGGTCGAAAACGTCGTCGACATCGACAACCGCGTGCTCGACCTCGATCTGCCGGAGCAGGAAGTCATCGCCGCCGACCAGAAGCGGCTCGTGGTCGACGCCTTCACCCGGTACAGGGTTACGGACCCGGTGCGCTTCTACCAGACGGTGAACAACATCGCCGGGGCCAATCTGCGGCTCGCCAACATCATCAACTCGACGGTGCGCTCGGTGGTGGCCGAGGCGACGTTCACCGACATCGTGCGCAACAACCGCGCCGGGCTGATGCACGACATCCGCGAGGAGGTGAACCGGCAGGCGCAGGGGCTCGGGCTGACGGTGATCGACGTGCGCCTGCGTCGCGCCGACCTGCCGCAGCAGAACAGCGAGGCGGTGTTCCAGCGCATGCAGACCGAACGTCAGCGCGAGGCGGCGGACATCCGTGCCCAGGGTTCGCAACTGGCGCAGACCATCCGCGCCCGCGCCGATCGCGACGTCACCGTGATCAGGGCCGACGCCAACCAGCAGGCGCAGGAGATTCGCGGTGAGGGCGACGCGCAGGTGAACAGCATCCTGGCCGACGCCTACAGCCGCGATGCGGATTTCTTCGCCTTCTTCCGTTCGCTGCAGGCCTATAGCGTCAGCCTTGGCGAGGGCACGCGGTGGGTGCTGTCGCCCGACAACCGTTTCTTCCGCTTCCTCGAGTCCTCGAGCGGCGGCAAGCCGCCCGCCGCCGGCGCCGCGCAGCAATAGCCGCCGGAGCGGCGGGCCCCCGTGCGGACATCCGCCGTTCTCGCGTTATGGTATTAATGTTACTTTATCTTTCTCGTCAGGCATGATCTCCTCTCGTTCGGCGGAACGCTACAATAGATAAGAGTCGGCCTGAAACCGGCGCTGGGAAACACGTTCCCGGTGCCGGCGATGCGTTCCGCAGATCTCCTGGGAGGGACGTGCGCTGAATGATTGATTTCCTTGCTGCATTCGGGTTGCTGCTAGCATTGGAGGGCCTGTTCTTCGCCGCATTCCCGGTTGCCGCTCGCCGCGTTCTGCATGAGGCCTCCCGCTCGCCCGTGGAGCGGATGCGCCGGGTGGGGCTGATCTTCGCAGTGATCGGCGTCGTTCTGATCTGGACTGTGCGGGGGAGCGGATTGTTGTAATGTCGGCGGGAAACGGAAGCGGCCGGGAACGCGGCGGCGAACTGCCCGCCGCTCTGTCGGGACAATTGGGAAAGACACGCGGCATGACGATCAAAGAGACGGTTTCGGTAACGCTCCGGCGATCCGGCACGGCCCTGGGCGGGGCGGGGATCCGCGCGCGCAACGTCGCTTCCCGGGTTCTGCCGGCGCTCGTGGTCGCGGCTTCCGTCGCCCTTTCCGCACCGGCCATGGCGCGCGGGCCCGAGGCCATCGCCGACCTCGCCGACGAGGTGATGGAGGCCGTCGTCAACATATCCGCCTCGGAAAGCCGGACAGTCGCCCAGCGCCGGGACGTGCCGCCGCCGATCCCCGGCGCGCCGTTCGGTGATCTGTTCGACGAGTTCCGCAAGCGCCGCGAGCAGAACCCGCCGCGCGGCCCGCGCCGATCCGAATCGGCCGGGTCCGGCTTCGTCATCGACCCGTCCGGCGTGATCGTCACGAACAATCACGTCATCGGCGAGGCCAACGACATCACCGTGGCGTTCACCGACGGAACGAAGCGCAAGGCCGAGGTGGTGGGGCGCGACGACAAGCTCGATCTCGCGGTGTTGCAGGTGAAGGCCGACAAGCCGCTGAAGGCGGTGAAGTTCGGCGAATCCGCCAGGCTGCGCATCGGCGACTGGGTGGTCGCCATCGGCAATCCCTTCGGCCTCGGCGGCTCGGTGACGGCGGGCATCGTCTCCGCCCACAGCCGCGACATCGAGCAGGGACCATACGACGATTACATCCAGACCGACGCTGCCATCAACCGCGGCAACTCGGGCGGGCCGCTGTTCAACCTCGCCGGCGAGGTGGTTGGCATCAACACGGCCATCCTGTCGCCGACCGGCGGCTCGGTCGGCATCGGCTTCGCCGTGCCGGCGGAACTCGCCGCGCCGACCATCGCCCAGTTGCGCGAGTTCGGCGAGACGCGGCGGGGCTGGCTCGGCGTGCGCATCCAGTCGATCGACGAGGACGCCGCCGAGGCGCTCGGTCTCGCGAGGGCCGAGGGCGCGCTGGTTGCCGGCGTCGACGAGAAGGGACCGGCGGCCGGCGTCGACATCAAGGCCGGCGACGTGATCATCCGCTACAACGGCAAGGCGGTGAAGGAGCCGCGCGACCTCTCGCGCAACGTCGCGGCGACTGCGGTCGGCACGAAGGTCGAGGTCACGCTGATGCGCGGGGGCAAGGAGCGCACGGCGTCCGTGACGCTCGGCCGGCTGGAGGACAGCGAGAAGAGCGACACGGCGGCCGCGGGCGAGGAGAGCACGCCCTCCGGCGTCCGCGCGCTCGGTCTCGACCTCGCGGAGATCGACGACGAGCTGCGCGAGCAACACGCCATCCGCGACGACGTATCGGGCGTCGTCGTGGTCGGGGTCGATCCGGACTCGCCCGCTTCAGACAAGGACATCGTGGCCGGCGACGTGATCATCGAGGTGGCGCAGATCCCGGTGACCACGCCCGTCGAGGTGGAGCGCCGGCTCGAGGCCCTGCGCAAGGAGGGCAAGAAATCGGCGCTGCTGCTCGTCGCCGGACGCGACGGCGAGACGCGCTTCGTGGCGATACGGCTCGAGGGGGACTGAACACGAGGGTGAGACGCCGAGCCATATTGCCGTGTCTGCCCGGCCATCTTCAGCCGGTCACAATCTCCTCGCGCTTGAACCCCTGCGCGTAGAGGAGCGCGGTGAGGTCCGCGTGCTCCACCCGCGCGTGCGCGGCTTGCGCCACCGCCGGCTTGGCGCGGAAGGCGACGCCGAGGCCGGCTTCGCCCAGCATGGCGAGGTCGTTCGCGCCGTCGCCCACGGCGAGCGTCTCGTGGAGGGCGAGCCCGTGCGCGTCGCGCAACTCCTGCAGCGTCGCCAGCTTGGCCTCTCGGCCGAGGATCGGTTCCTCGACGCGCCCGGCGAGGTGATCGTCCGTGACCACGAGGCGGTTGGCGCGGTGCTCGTGAAAACCCGCCAGCAGGGCGATGCGCTGGGTGAACAGCGTGAAGCCGCCGGACACGAGGCAGGTGTAGATGCCGTGCGCGCGCAGCGTCTGCACCAGCCGCACCGCCCCGGGGGTGAGGCTGATGCGCTCGGCGATGATGCGGTCGATCACCGAGACGGGCAGGCCGCGCAGCAGTCCGACGCGCTCGCGCAGCGCGGGCTCGAAGGCGATCTCGCCGCGCATGGCGCGCTCGGTGATGGCGGAGACCTTGGCCTTGAGGCCGACGAAATCGGCCAGTTCGTCGATGCACTCCTGGCCGATGATGGTCGAATCCATGTCGGCGAGAAAGAGCCGCTTGCGCCGCCCCAGCAGCGGCTGGACGATGACGTCGACCGGCTCGCCCGCGATCGCCCCGCGCACCCGCTCCGTGACGGCGCGCGGCTCCTCGTCCCCTTCGACCGTGAACAGCAGATCCGCCGCGATGTCGGCATCGAGCCGGCGTGTGGACGCGTTGGCCGGCAGGGCTTGCGCGGCGCGGCGAATGACGGCATCGGTTATCGCCGGCGCGGCCGGGTTGGCGATAAGCGTCGCGACGAACGGATTGATGGCGGACGAAACAGCAGATGTCATGCGAACCAACGTTGATCGAGAATGAGGAGCGGCTGAAAGGCGCGCGCGCCATTCTCATCGCAGGACCGACGGCATCCGGCAAGTCCGCGCTGGCAATTAAACTCGCCGATCGCCTCGGCGGGGTGGTCGTCAATGCCGATTCGATGCAGGTCTACAGGGATCTGCGCGTCATCACCGCCCGCCCAACGCAGGGTGAGGAGGCGCAGGTCCCGCATCGCCTCTATGGCCATGTGGATGCGGCGGAAAACTATTCCGTCGGCCGCTGGCTCACGGACGCGGCGGCGGCCATCGAGGAGATCTGGCAGGCGGGCAGGGTGCCGATCGTCACCGGCGGCACGGGGCTCTACTTCAAGGCGTTGACCGAGGGGCTGTCGGACATTCCCGCCGTGCCCGAGGCCGTGCGCGCCGATGTCCGCGCCGGGGCGGAGGGCCGCGACACGCCGATGCTGCATGCCGACCTCGCCGCCCGCGATCCCGAGACCGCCCGGCGCGTCGGCCCCACCGACAGGCAGCGCATCCTGCGGGCGCTGGAGGTGCTGGCGGCGACCGGCAAGCCGCTGGCGTCGTTCCGCCAGGCGCGCCGGCCGGGGCCGCTCGGCCGCATGCAGGTGCCGAAGATCTTCCTCGCCCCGGAGCGCGCCGCCGTCAACGAGCGGATCGACCGGCGGTTCCTCGCCATGATGGCCGAGGGCGCGCTCGACGAGGTCGGGCGGCTCGCTGCCCGGGGGCTCGATCCGGCGCTGCCGGCCATGCGCGCCCACGGCGTCCCCTGGCTGATCCGCCACCTGCGGGGCGAGATCGACATCGGGGAGGCGATCGCCGGCGCACAGGCCGACACGCGCCATTATGCCAAGCGCCAGTTCACCTGGTTCCGGCATCAGGCGCCGGATTTCGACTGGATGACGCCGCCGGCCGGTTAGGGGCGGGCGGCGGGGAATCAGGCGTTGGTGCTGATCCAGTTCGACAGGTCGCCCTTGTGCGACGCGCCGACCTTCTGCGCCGCGAGCTTGCCGTCCTTGAACAGCAGCAGCGTCGGGATGGAGCGGATGCCGAACTGGGCGGCGGTGTTGGGGTTCTCGTCGACGTTGAGCTTGACGATCTTCACCTTGCCGTCGAGCTCGGTGGACAGCTCCTCCAGCGCCGGCGCGATCGCGCGGCAGGGGCCGCACCACTCGGCCCAGAAGTCCACGACCACGGGCTGCTCGGCCTTCAGAACGTCCGCGTCGAAACTCTCGTCGGTCACCTTGCTGGTCATATCGGTCATCCTCTATCGCATTGTGCGGCAAGCCGCATCATGGAGCGCATCATTCGGATGTCGAAGGTAGGCACGCCGACAGGGGCGGTCAAGCGCCGGCGCCCGGACGGGCAGGGGAGACCGTGTCTTTTCACACGCTCCCGCTCGCGCTCCTCCCGCGCCCCGCCGTCCGGACATGGCTGCCTTCCCGGCAGCCGCCTTTACACGCGTCGCGATTATGCGTTTCTGGCGGGGAGGACAGCCACGGGGGGCACGCATGCGTTTTTCTGTCGATACGCTCGCCGCGTCGATCGCATCGATGCGGCGGGGTGTCCGGTGGCTGCTGCTCGCCGGCATCTCGACGGTGCTCGTGCTGGTGCTGGAATGGCTCGCCATCCCCGCCGCGCTGCTGCTCGGGCCGATGCTGGCAGCCGTCACCGTCGGCGTCCTCGATATCGACCTGCACGTATCCCCGTTCGCATATCGCATGACGCAGGCGCTCGTCGGCACCCTCATCGCCACCGCGGTCACGCCGGACATCGTCGCGTCGTTTCTGGCCGACTGGCCGCTGTTCTTCGCCGTGGTGATCGCCATCGTCTTCGCGAGCAGCTGGATCGGCTGGCGCATCAGCCGCGCGGATATCCTGCCCGGCACGACGGGCATCTGGGGCTCGTCGCCCGGCGCCGCCTCGGCCATGGTGCTGATGGCGGACGCCTTCGGCGCCGACGCCCGATTGGTGGCGTTCATGCAGTATCTGCGGGTGATCTGTGTGACGCTCGCGGCGGCGCTGCTCGCGGCAATCGTGGTGGACGGGCCGCACGGCACCGGCAGCGGCGTGCACTGGTTCCCCGCATTCACGGCGCGGGAATGGCTGACCACGGCGGGCCTCGTGGCGCTGGGCGTCGTGCTCGGCTGCTCGGCGCGCATCCCGTCGGGCGCGTTCATGGGGCCGATGGTCATCGGCGGCGTGCTCAACAGCATGGGGCTGATCTCGCCGGCGCTGCCGCCGTGGCTGCTCGCCGCCGGCTATGTCGTGCTGGGCTGGAGCGTCGGCCTCGGCTTCACGATGCCGGTGCTGCGCATCGCGCTCGGCGCGCTGCCGTGGATTCTCGCCTCGATCGCCGCGCTGATGGCGTTCTGCGGCGGCCTTGCGCTGCTGCTCGTGTGGGTGCTGGGCATCGATCCGCTGACGGCCTATCTCGCGACGAGCCCGGGCGGGCTCGATTCGATCGCCATCATCGCGGCGGCGAGCAATGTCGATCTCGCCTTCGTGGTGACCCTGCAGACGGCGCGCTTCGTCATCGTGATCCTGGCCGGCCCGCCGCTGGCGCGCCTCGTCACGCGCCTGTCGTCGGACCGGGACGGATAGATTTCATGCTCACCCCGCCCCGGCCGCGTTCCCGCTCAGGGGGTCGTCGGCGGGACGATGGTGGCGACGATGGAGGAATCGAGCGCCTCGTAATCGGCAAGGCCGATGGTGTCGTAAAGTTCGGCACGGGTCTGCATGTCGTCGAGGATGGCCTTGACGGTGCCGTCGCGCTTCAGTGTGGCGTAGAGCTTCGCCTGCGCCTTGTTGGCGACGCGCAGCGACGACACCGGCCAGATGATCAGCTTGTAGCCGAAATCCTCGAATTCCCTGGCCGTGTAGTAGGGCGTGCGGCCGAACTCGGTCATGTTGGCGAGAAGCGGCACGCCGGGCAGGCGCCTGGCGAACTCGCGGAACAGTTCCTCGTCGTTGAGCGCCTCGGGGAAGATGGCGTCGGCGCCGGCCTCCACGTAGAGCCTGGCGCGGGCGACGGCGCCCTCGATCCCCTCGCTCGCGGCCGCATCCGTGCGGGCGATGACGTAGAGGTGGCGGCGCGCCTTGACGGCGGCGGCGACCTTGGCCGCCATGTCGTGGGCGTCGGCGAGCTTCTTGTCGTTGAGGTGGCCGCACTTCTTGGGCAGAAGCTGGTCCTCGAGGTGGATGGCGGCCGCACCCGCGTCCTCGAAGGTGCGCACCGCGTGCATGACGTTGAGCGCCTCGCCGTAGCCGGTGTCGCCGTCGACCAGCACCGGCAGGCCCGAGGCGCGCGCCACCTGGCGGATGAAGAATGCCACCTCGTCGACGGTGATGATGCCGAGATCCGGCAGGCCCATCGACGCCGTCATCGCGGCACCCGACAGGTACACCGCGTCGAACCCGGCGTTGCGCGCCTGAATGGAGGCCTGACCGTTGTGCGCACCCGGGATCTGCAGGATGCCGGGGCGTTCGACCAGCTTGCGGAAGCGCACGCCGGCGGGCTCTTGGGGAAGATCGGAAGCAACAAGATAGGGCATGGTTCTATTCCTTGGAACAGGGGCGGCGGAAGCAATCGCGCTCCGGCCGGCCAGCAGCAGGCCTGCATCCGCGCCCGCACCCGCCGCCATGACATCGCAGCGGCCAGGGCGCCGGCGGATCGCCGAACTGCTGCTCATGGTACTATAAGCGTGTCGGCCACAATGAAAACCGGCGGGACAAGCCCGCCGGAATGCGTCGTTCAGGAAGCCTTGCCGCGTTTTTCGATGGGCACGAACTTCAGGTCTTCCGGCCCGATGTAATTGGCGGACGGGCGGATGATCTTGTTGTCCTGGCGCTGCTCGATGATGTGCGCGGCCCAGCCGGTGGTGCGCGAGATCACGAAGAGGGGCGTGAACATCGCGGTGGGCACGCCGAGCGCGTGGTAGGACACGGCGCTGAACCAGTCGAGGTTGGGGAACATCTTCTTGATCTCCCACATCACCGACTCGATCCGCGCAGCGATGTCGAAGAGCGCCGTCGATCCGGCCTCCTCCGACAGATTGCGCGCGACTTCCTTGATCACCACGTTGCGCGGATCGGACACCGTATAGACCGGGTGGCCGAAGCCGATGACGACTTCCTTCGCCTCGACGCGGCGGCGGATATCGGCCTCGGCCTCGTCCGGGTTGGCGTAGCGCTTCTGGATCTCGAAGGCCGCCTCGTTCGCCCCGCCGTGCTTCGGGCCGCGCAGCGCGCCGATGGCCCCCGCGATGGCGGAGTAGAAGTCCGAACCCGTGCCGGCGATGGTGCGCGCGGCGAAGGTCGAGGCGTTGAACTCATGCTCCGCATAGAGGATGAGCGAAACGTGCATCGCCTTGATCTGCGCTTCCGTCGGCTTCTTGCCGTGCAGCAGGTGCAGGAAGTGGCCGCCGATGGAATCGTCGTCCGTCTCCACCTCGATCCGACGGCCGTTGTGGCTGTAGTGATACCAGTAGAGTAGGGCCGAGCCCAGCGACGCGAGCAGCTTGTCGGCAATGTCGCGCGCGCCGGGATGGTTGTGGTCCGCCGCCTCCGGCAGCACGCTGCCGAGGACGGAGACGGCCGTGCGCTGAACGTCCATCGGGTGGGAGGAGGCGGGGAGCGCCTCCAGCACCTCTTTGACCGTCGCCGGCAGGCCGCGCAGGCCGCGCAGCTTCGCCTTGTAGGCATCGAGCTCCACCTGCGTCGGCAGACGCTCGTGGATCAGCAGATGGGCGATTTCCTCGAACTCGCTGTCCTTTGCGACGTCAAGAATGTCGTAGCCGCGATAGTGCAGATCGTTGCCGGTGCGTCCGACCGTGCACAGCGCGGTGTTGCCCGCGACGACGCCGGAAAGCGCGACCGACTTCTTGGGGGCGGGCTTCTTGACCTCGGCGTTATTGTTGTCCGTGCTCATGGCTCAGTTGTTTCCCTTCCAGTCGAAAATGCCGGTGGCGGGGGTGACGAGCTTGCCCGCAGGCAGGGTGAAGGTCAGGCCGACGACCTCTGCCGCGGTCAGCTCGGGCAGACGCTCGACGAGCGCCAGGAAGCGGTCCTGTTCGGCCGTCTCCAGAACGCCCTCGGTGAGCGTGCGGAACTTCTTGACGTAATCGGGGCGCTTGAACGGGCGCGCGCCGAGCGGATGCGCGTCGGCAACGGCGAGCTCGTCCTCGATCACCGTGCCGTCTTCCAGCGTCACGACCACGCGGCCGCCGAACGCCTTCTCCTTCGGATCAATGCTGTGATAGCGGCGCGTCCACTCGGGATCCTCGACCGTGGAGATCGAGTGCCACAGCTTGACCGTCTCGGGACGGCCGGCGCGCTCGGGGGCGTAGCTGTTCACATGATGCCAGCCGCCGTCCTCCAGCGCCACCGCGAAGATGTAGGGGATCGAGTGGTCAAGCGTCTCGCGGCTCGCCTTGGGGTCGAACTTCTGCGGGTCGTTCGCGCCCGAGCCGATCACGTAGTGGGTGTGGTGGCTCGTATGGATGACAATGCTCTTGACCTTCGTCAGATCGCCGATCTTCGGGCCGAGGCGCCGCGCAAGGTCGATGAGCGCCTGGCTCTGGTATTCGGCCGAATGCTCCTTGGTGTAGGTCTCGAGGATGGCGCGCTTCGCCTCGCCCTTGGCCGGCAGCGGCACGGTGTATTCACGCGTCGGGCCGCCGAGCAGCCAGGCGATGAAGCCGTCCTCGCCTTCCCACGCCGGCGACGGCGCGCCCTCGCCGCGCAGCACGCGGTCGACGGCCTCGATGGCGAGCTTGCCGGCGAAGCCGGGGGCATAGGCCTTCCAGCTCGAAATCTCGCCCTTGCGCGACTGGCGGGTGGTGGTGGTGGTGTGCAGCGCCTGCTGCACGGCCTGATAGATGACCTCGGCCGGCAGCTTCAGCAGCGTGCCGATGCCCGCCGCGGCGGAAGGCCCGAGGTGGGCGATGTGGTCGATCTTGAACTCGTGCAGCGAGATGCCCTTCACCAGATCGACCTGGATCTCGTAGCCGGTGGCGATGCCGCGGATCAGATCGGCGCCGTTCTGGCCGGTGTGCTGGGCGACCGCGAGGATCGGCGGGATGTTGTCGCCGGGGTGGGAATAGTCGGCGGCGAGGAACGTGTCGTGGTAATCGAGCTCGCGCACGGCGGCGCCGTTGGCCCAGGCGGCCCATTCGGGCGACACGCGCTGGTTCTGCGGCAGGCCGAACACCGTGGCACCCGGCGTGAAGGGATGCGCGACCGCCTGGCCGCGGGCGCTCGCCACCGGACGGCGGTTGACCGAGGCCGCGGCGACGGCGGCGTTGTCGATGATGCGGTTGCCGATCTCCTCGACGACCGCGGGCTCGACGGCGACCGGGTCGGCGGCAACCTCGGCGATCTTCCAGGCAAGCTGGTCTTCACGCGCCAGATTTTCGGACGACTTGTAGGTGCGGACCTTGTGCTGGGTAACCATTGGGTGCTCCTCGGAGGTTGATTGGGCCTATGGCGTCGGCGCCGCGATCCTTGCAGGTTTCACAAGACCGTTACCTTGACGCACCGCAAGGACGAGAGGCAAGCCGGCGGCCGGTCGCGAAACCCGGTGTACCGGGCAGGCATCACACGCATCAATTTTGCAATATACGCAATTTCAGGGGTCGGCAAGACGGCCTCCATGCATAGTTTTTTCCGTGCCTGCGTGCTATTTTGCGAAGATTGCGAACACGGGAGGCCATCCTTGGAAAGAAGCCTAGCGGCTGTAAGGACTTCAGCCGGCGGAAAACACGGCGCCAGGAAGGGGGCGGGCGCCGAGCGGCGGGCCGCGAAGCGTGAGACGAAGAAGAACTTCATCGGCGTTCGCCTGCGGCGCCTGCGTGAGGAGAGGCAGATGACGCAGCAGGCGCTGGCGCTCGCCATCGGCCTGTCGCCGAGCTACCTCAACCAGCTGGAGAACAACCAGCGCCCGGTCACCACCGAGGTGCTGCTGCGCCTCGACGCCGCGTTCGGCGCCGAACTCGAGCTGTTGTCGCACGACGACGAGGCACGCCTCATCGCCGATCTCGGCGAGGCGGTCGCCGATCCGATGATCGGCGAGCCCATCTCGCGGGCCGAGCTGCACGAGCTGGCGACGACGATGCCCGCGGTAGCGCGCGCCTTCATCGCCCTGCACACGCGCTACCGGCAGATGAGCGAGCAGACGGCCGCGCTCGCGGCGAGGCTGGGTGGCGAAAGGTTTTCCGGTGAGGGACTTGCCGGCGAGAGACTTTCCGGCGAAAGGCTCGCGGGGGAATGGCCGGGCGGGCCAGCCGACGCGGACGCGACGCTGCCGTTCGCGCCGTTCGAGGAAGTGCGCGAGTTCATGTACGAACGGCACAACCACATTGCGGAACTCGACGTGGCGGCCGAGGATCTCGCCACGGCCGCCGGCCTCACGGCGGGGAACGCCGCCGGCGAGCTTGCGGCGCTGATCGCCTGCCGCCACGACGTGCGGGTGGAGATCATCGTGGCGAACGACGGGGCGGAGCGCGACGTCCAGCGCCACTACGATCCGGCAACGCGGGTGCTGCGCCTGTCGTCGCGGCTGCGCGCCGGCCAGCAGGCGTTCCATATCGCGACGCAGCTCGCGCTGATGGAACACGACGGCCTGATCGATACGCTCGTCGGGCGGGGACGGTTCACCAGCGAGGAGGCGCGCCGGCTGGCGCGCATCGGCCTCGCCAATTATTTCGCCGGGGCGCTCATCCTGCCCTATCGCATCTTCCTGGAGGCGGCGGAGGCGCGCCGCTACGACATCGACCTGCTCAGCCACCGCTTCGGCGTGGGCTTCGAGACGATCTGCCACCGCCTCAGCACGTTGCAGCGGCCGGACGCGCGCGGCGTGCCGTTCTTCTTCATCCGCGTGGACAGGGCAGGGAACATCTCGAAGCGCCAGTCCGCCACCGACTTCCACTTTTCGCGCATCGGCGGCACCTGCCCGCTGTGGAACGTGTACGAGGCGTTCGCGCACCCCGGCCGGGTGCTGACGCAGATCGCCCAGATGCCGGACGGGCGCGCCTATCTGTGGGTGGCGCGCACGGTCTCGCGCGATCACGGTGGCTACCGCGCGCCAAGCAAGACCTTCGCCGTCGCGCTCGGCTGCGATCTCCGGCACGCGGGACGGCTCGTCTATTCCGACGGGCTCGACCTCCGGAACCCGGCGGCGGCGACGCCGATCGGCGTCGGCTGCAAGGTCTGCGAGCGCCCGGCCTGCCCGCAGCGCGCGTTTCCGCCGATCGGGCGCGCGCTGAAGGTGGACGAGACGCGGCGTCATTTCTCGCCCTATCCGGTGAAATAGGGAAGCGGATCAGGGGCGGTCACTGCCGCCGACCGATGCCGGGACGGAGGCCGATCCTCGCCCGTGGGGGTCGTCGCCTCGCCGGCATCGGCCGGCCAGAGGACGACGCGCGTGACATGCGGGAGCCCTTCGGAACGCGCGCGCGTGAAGGCCGGCGGCGTAACGGGCGGCAGCGGGGTGGGAGGCGTCCGGGGAACAGGGCCGGTATGCCGGGATACGGTGAATCGGCTCAACTGCCCGTCGTGCTGGACGGCCTGCGTCGTCGTGTAAGACCGCACTGCCGGAAAGACGGACGACGGTGCGCCCGGCGAGGAGCCGGACTGCCGCTCATGATCGCCGGCGCCGGTATCGATCGTGAGCCCACGCCCCGAGCGAGAGGCGCCGGTTGCGCCCGAATTGGAAATCGGCATGGTTTTCCCTCTACTAGCTTCTTGATCCGGCGCCCGCCACCATGGAACGACGACCGATGCGGGAACGGATCTCCCTGTTCTTTCGATCCTGCGGCCAGGGGACTTCAGTTCCTGCCCGGCGCTGCCGTCGTCACCGGGAATGACGAGCCGCAAGTCCTCGAGCCTCAGCGCCAGCAAGGTGACGCCGTATCCGCCCGCGCTTGTGCCCGAGCCGGACGGGCGACTGATACTGATCATCGGGTGTCGGTGGCGGAGAATGACGCCGGACGGTTACTCTGAACATTGAATCCTCTGCAATGATCACAATAATATTCTGAATAACTTGCAATTCATGCCTTAAAGAGCACCATGCATCACTTCACTGAAAATTCATCCGCATCGGATTCAATTTAGCAATATTGCGGTTGAATGTCCATGCTGCTTCCGGGTGCCGTCAATCGTCGAATTCGAGCGCGCCGATCGCCTCTCCCCGCCGCGTGACCTTTTCCGCCGAGATGCGGATCTGGCCGACGTCCTCCTGCGCCTGCCGGAAATGCGTGTCGAGCTTCTCCACCCGCTCGCGCAGCCGCCCGACGTCGTCGAGCAGGCGGCGCACTTCCACCTGGATCACGCGGGCCTCCTCGCGCATGCGGGCGTCGCGCACCAGCGACTGCACGAGCTGGATGGCGAGCGCCAGCAGTGACGGCGAGACGATGACCACCCGTGCCCGGTGCGCCCGCTGCACGATATCGTCGAAGAACTCATGCAGATCGGCATAGACGGCTTCCGAGGGCACGAACAGCAGCGCGATGTCCTGCGTCTCGCCGGGAACGAGGTATTTTTCGGCGATATCGCGGATGTGCAGGCCGACGTCGTTGCGCACGCGCTGCACGGCGCGCTTGCGCGCCTCCGGGTCCTGCGCCTCGCGGAAGGCGGCAATGCCCTCCAGCGGGAACTTGGCGTCGATGACGAGCGGTGCGTCGCCGGGCAGGTGGACGACGCAATCGGGCCGCTTGCCGTTCGCCAGCGTCGGCTGAAACTGATAGGCGCTCGCCGGCAGCCCGTCGCGGATGATGGCCTCCATCCGTCCCTGTCCGAAAGCGCCGCGCGCCTGCTTGTTGGCGAGCACGTCCCTGAGGCCGGCGATCTGTCCGGTGAGCTCCGTCAGGTTCTTCTGCGCGGCGTCGATCAGCACCAGCCGCTCGTTGAGGCTCGCCAGATGCGCGGCCGTGCGCTGGGCCGAGGCGTCGAGGTTCTGCCCGACCCGCTGCTGCAGGCCCTCCACCCGCTCCGCCACGAAGCGGGCGAGGTCGTTCTGGCGCGTGCCGAAGATCTCGGCGACCGTCTGCATCCGCCCCGTCAGTTGCGCCTGCAGGGCCTGCATCTCCATGAGGCGGGCGTCGAGCTCGCGCGCCTGCGCCTGCGCCTCCAGCGCCTCGTCGCGGCGTCTGCGCGCCAGCGCGCCCACCTGCAGGAGAATGGCCGCGAGAAGAAAGAACGCGGCAACGCCGGCCCCGGCGAGAACATGCGCCAGCGGGACCGTGTGGCCGAAAAGGATGATCGGATCGTTCATTCCCGCACACTAGCCGATTCGTTTTCCCGATCGAACAAAAAAAGAACATATTGACCTCGGACGCAAGAATGATTAACTGGCGGGGTATTGAGGTAGAGCCAGCATGACGATCCTTCCCATCCTTGTTATTCCCGATCCCCGTCTGAAACTCGTTTCCGAGCCCGTCGAGGCCATCACGGACGATATCCGCCAGCTCGTCGCCGACATGTTCGAGACGATGTACGACGCCCCCGGCATCGGCCTTGCGGCGATTCAGGTCGGCGTGGCGAAGCGGCTTCTGGTCATCGATGTCGGCAGCCGCGAGGAGGGCCGTCAGCCGCTCACCGTCATCAACCCCGAGATCCTGTGGGCCTCGGAGGACGAGTTCCGCGTGCATCAGGAGGGCTGCCTGTCCATCCCGGAATATTACGAAGAGGTGGAGCGTCCGGCGCGAATCCGTGTACGTTATACCGATCTCGACGGGAAGACGCAGGAGATCGAGGCCGACGGCCTGCTGGCGACCTGCCTGCAGCACGAGATCGATCACCTGAACGGCGTGCTGTTCATCGACCACCTGTCCAAGCTGAAGCGCGACAGGGTCACCCGCAAGTTCGCCAAGGCGGCGAAGGTCGCCGGCCGCGGCGGCGAGGGCGGAAGGGCCGAGAGCGGCATACACGATGAGGCAAGAGTGGAGACATGACGATTTCTGAAAGCGTATCGGGTGCGGGCGTGATCGGACGCAAGTCCCGGGCGTCCTCGTCGGTGCGTGGGCAATTCGCCTGGCGCGCCATGGTGCCGGACGATCTGGAAGCGGTGCACGCCCTCGGCAAGCAGGTGCACCCCGGCTATCCCGAGCGCATCGAGGTGTTTGCCGAGCGGCTGCGTCTCTATGCGCCGGGCTGCCGCGTGCTCGAGGCCGGCGACGCGATGGCGGGTTATGTCATCAGCCATCCCTGGCATCCGATGATGCCGCCCAAGCTCGACAGCCTGCTGGTGGCGATGCCGACTTTCCCGGCGACGTTCTACATCCACGATCTCGCCCTGCTGCCGCTGGCGCGCGGCAGCGGTGCCGGGGCGCGGGCCGTCGCCGATCTGGTAGACCACACCGAGGCCATCGGCCTTGCCGACCTGTCGCTCGTCGCGGTGAACGCCTCGGTGCCGTTCTGGCGCCGGCAGGGTTTCGACATCGTCGAGAGCAGGAGCATCAACGCCGCCCTGCGCAGCTACGACGGCGAGGCGCGCTTCATGATGCGCAGGCTGCCGCTGCCCGCCGAAGATTAGGCCGACATCCGGGTTGTATTTCGGCGTAAAAGCTCTATAAGGCATCAGCGCCCGCGTGACACCCTTGGAGGCACGGGCGCCATCATGGACCGGAACGCTGCGGCCGTGCGTCATGCGCGGCTATTTGCATTTCGGTGTTCGCAACATTGCTGCGCCCGCCGTGGAGATTGTCCGCGCCAGGGCGCGTTCGACGTTTTGAGGTTAAGATATGTCCGCTGCGAAAGAGCTTAAAGCCACGGCGCGCGAGGGAGTTGGCAAGGGGGCCGCCCGCGCAGTGCGCCGTCAGGGCCGTGTGCCGGCCGTCATCTACGGTCTCGGCGCGCCCGCGCAACCCATTTCCATCGATTTCAACGAGACCAAGCGCCTGATCTACGCCGGCGGCTTCCTGAGCACGCTGTTCGAGATCGACGTCGACGGCAGGAAGACGCGCGTCATTCCGCGCGACTACCAGCTCGACAAGGTGAAGGACTTCCCGCTGCACGTCGACTTCCTGCGCGTCGCGAAGGGCGCGAGAATCGAGGTCGAGGTGCCGCTGCACGTCATCGGCGAGGATGTGGCGCCCGGCGTCAAGAATGGCGGCACGCTCAGCATCATCCACCACAAGGTCGCGGTCCTGGTCGAGCCGGACGCGATTCCGGACGCGATCGAGGTCAACGCGAGCAAGCTCGAGATCGGCGATTCGATCCACGTCGATGCCGTCACCCTGCCGGCGGGCGTCGAGCTCGCGCCGACGGTTGACCGGACGGAGCCCGTCGTCACGCTCGTGCCGCCGACGGTTTCGGAAGAGACCGAGGCGGAGCCCGCCGAGGCTTGATCATTGCCCGGGAAGGGGCCCCGCGTTCCTTCCCGGCTCCTGATGCGGCGAAGGCCATGGAGCTCTTTGTGAGGCCATGAAGCTTTTTGTGGGACCATGAAGCTTTTTGTGGGACTTGGAAATCCGGGCGATCGCTATGCGCGCAACCGCCATAACATCGGCTTCATGGCGGTGGAGGCGATTGCCCGCGCCCATAATGCCGCGCCGTGGCGCAGGCGTTTCCAGGGGCTCGCGGCGGAGGCGGTTCTCGGCGCCGAGCGCGTGCTGCTGCTGCTGCCCCAGACCTATATGAACGAATCCGGCCGCTCCGTGGCCGAGGCGGCGCAGTTCTACAAGATCCCGCTCGGCGACATCGCGGTGTTCCACGACGAGCTCGATCTCGCGCCGGCCAAGCTGCGCATCAAGACCGGCGGGGGCAACGCCGGCCACAACGGTCTGCGCTCCATCACCGCACAGCTCGGCAACGACTACCGCCGCGTGCGGCTTGGCATCGGCCATCCCGGCGACAAGGCGCGCGTCCATGGCTATGTGCTGGGCGATTTTTCGAAGGCCGAGACGGAATGGGTGGACGATCTCGTCCGCGCCATCGCCGACAACGCGCCGCTGCTGGCACGCGGCGAGGACGCATCGTTCCAGAACAAGGTGCACCTCGCCATGGAAGGGCGGGGCTGGACGGACGCGAAGGCGGCGGGTTCCGCGCCCGGCGCGGCCGGTCAACGCTCGGGCTGATCGGGCCCGGTTGACGGCGCCCGCACCGTCGGGCAAGCATCGCGCGGCTCCGGAGCTGATCCGATTTGACGCAATCGGACCATGCTCTGCAAGTTTTTGATTTTGAGCGAGTTCTGATCGATCGAATGATTCCATTCGATCGGAAGGCGCTCCATCCGCTCCTGCGGGGGCGTTCCAATCAGGAAGGCGGCGGCCGTGGGCGCTGCTTGCGAGGGATCATGGGTTTCAAATGCGGCATCGTCGGGCTGCCGAACGTCGGCAAGTCCACTCTCTTCAACGCGCTGACGCAGACGGCGGCGGCGCAGGCGGCGAACTATCCGTTCTGCACCATCGAGCCCAACGTCGGTGACGTCGCCGTGCCCGATCCGCGTCTCGACGTGCTGGCGGAAATTGCCGGTTCGGCCCAGATCATCCCGACGCGCCTCACCTTCGTCGACATCGCGGGCCTGGTGCGCGGCGCCTCGCGCGGCGAGGGGCTCGGCAACCAGTTCCTGGCCAACATCCGCGAGGTCGATGCCATCGCCCATGTCGTGCGCTGCTTCGAGGACGGCGACGTCACCCACGTGGAGGGGCGGATCGACCCCCTCAACGACATCGAGACCATCGAGACCGAGTTGATGCTGGCCGATCTCGACAGCCTCGAAAAGCGTGTCGTGGCGCTGGAGAAGAAGGTGCGCGGGCAGGACAAGGAGGCGAAGGAGACGCTCGACCTCATCAACCGCACGCTGCCCCTGCTGCGTGACGGCAAGCCGGCGCGGCTCGTGGAGCTGAAGCCCGAGGAGCGGCGCACGTTCTCCCAGCTCGGCCTGCTGACGTCGAAGCCCGTGCTCTACGTCTGCAACGTCGACGAGGGATCGGCCGAGGCGGGCAACGACTTCTCGGCCCGCGTCTTCGCCCGCGCCAGGGAGGAGGGCGCTGTCGCGGTCGTCGTGTCGGCCAAGATCGAAAGCGAGATCGCCGTGCTGCCGCCCGACGAGCAGACGGAATATCTCGACGCCATCGGCCTGACGGAGCCGGGGCTGAACCGCGTCATCCGCGCCGGCTACGGCTTGCTCGGGCTGCTGACCTATTTCACCATCGGCCCCAAGGAGGCGCGCGCCTGGACGATCACCGCCGGCACGCGCGCGCCGCAGGCCGCGGGGGTGATCCATTCCGACTTCGAGAAAGGCTTCATCCGCGCCGAGACAGTCGCCTACGACGACTACGTCGCCTGCAAGGGCGAGGCCGGCGCCCGCGAGGCCGGCAAGTTCCGGCTCGAGGGCAAGGACTACGTGGTCAGCGACGGCGACGTGCTGCACTTCCGCTTCGCGAACTGAGACGCGGTCGGGCCGGACGGTCACGGCGGGCAGATGCCGGCGCTCCCTGGGGCACGAAGGGCGCAATGGCCAAGTTGGCGCTTTCGTGGACATGAAATGCGTCATCAAGAAAATTGAGAATTCTAAACAAATGTTATATGTCGCCTTTTAGCCTGATGTTGGATCTCATCCGACAATCCTCATGGCGGAGAGGTTGGCATGCTGATATCGATCGTGACGGCCTTCTATAACGAAGAGGCTGTGATTGATGTGTTCTTCGCGCGCCTGTCGGCACTGCTCGCCGAGAAGCTGCCGGCCTACGACATCGAGTTCGTCTGCATCGACGACGGCAGCACGGACCGGACGCTGGCGCTGCTGACGGGCCGGGCCGAGGCCGATCCGCGCGTGCGGGTGGTGGAGCTTGCACGCAATTTCGGCAAGGAGGCGGCACTCACCGCCGGCCTCAAGGTGGCGCGGGGCGATGCCGTCGTTCCCATCGACGCGGACCTGCAGGACCCGCCCGACGTCATCCCCGAGATGGTGCGCCTGTGGGAGGAAGAGGGATACGACGTGGTGGAGGCCAAACGCGCCGACCGCAGCGCCGACACATTCATGAAGCGGTTCTCCGCCAGCGCGTTCTACAAGCTCCACAACGCCATCTCGCACCATCCGATCCCCGAGAACACCGGCGATTTCCGGCTGATGTCGCGGCAGGTGGTGGATGCGGTCAACGCCCTGCCGGAGCGCCAGCGCTTCATGAAGGGCATCTTCGCCTGGGTTGGCTTCCGCCGCACCAGCATCACATTCGTGCGCGAGCCTCGCGTCGCCGGTTCGAGCAAGTGGAGCAAGTGGCGGCTGTGGAATCTCGCCCTGGAGGGCATCACCAGCTTCAGCACGTGGCCGCTGCGGGTCTGGACCTATGTCGGCGCGTGCATCGCGGTGCTCGCGTTCCTCTATGGCATCGTGCTGATCGTCGGCACGCTGATCGGTGGCCGCGACGTGCCGGGCTATGCCTCGCTGATGTCCGCCATCCTGTTCATGGGCGGGGTGCAGTTGATCGGCATCGGCATATTGGGCGAATATCTCGGGCGCACCTACATCGAAACCAAGCAGCGGCCGGTGGTCGTCATCCGCGCCGTGCATGAGCAGCACACGCCCGATACCTGACGCACGAACGGTAATCTCGCCATCCGGCCACACGGTTTCGGCTCCCCCGCGGCGGGCCGAAGTTCGTTAACCTGTTCGCGCCATAGTCTTCAGCAGCCTCCAGACTTGCGGAGGGCGGGCATTCCGGCAAAAGATGCTATAGGGCGCGGCAGTTGCAATTACCGAGTCGGTCGATGTCAGCAGATCACATTTCTTCTCCGATCACCGCGCCCGGCGGGAAGGAACGGCGGGCGCTGGCGGTTGTTCTCGCGGCGGGCGAGGGCACGCGGATGCTCTCCAGCCTGCCCAAGATCCTGCATCCGATCGCCGGCCGGCCCATCGTGTCGCATGTTCTGGACGCGGTCGCGCGGGCCGGCGTGGAAAGGCTCGCCGTGGTCATCGGGCCGGGGCGCGAGGATGTCGAGGCCGAGGTGCGCCGCGTCGCGCCGCAGGCGAGCGTCCACGTCCAGCATGAGCGGCTCGGCACGGCGCACGCGGCGCTCGCCGCGCGTGCGGCGCTGGAGGAGGGCGCGGACGACGTCATCGTGCTGTTCGGCGATACGCCGCTGGTGCGGCCGGAGACGATCGCGAGGTTGCGCGCGGTTCTCGCCGGGGGCGCCGCTGTCGCCGTGCTCGGCTTCGAGGCCCGGGACCCGACCGGATACGGCCGCCTGCTGCTCGAGGGGGACGAACTCGTCGCCATCCGCGAGCACAGGGACGCCAGCGAGGCGGAGCGCGCCATCCGGCTGTGCAACGGCGGCGTGATGGCCCTCGCGGGCGCGCACGCGCTGGCGCTGCTCGATGCCATCGGCAACGACAACGCCAAGGGCGAGTATTACCTCACCGATGTCGTCGCCCACGCGCGGGCGGCTGGCCTTGCGGCGCGCGCGCTCGTCGCGGAGGAGGCGGAACTCCTCGGCATCAACGACCGGGTGCAGCTCGCCGAGGCCGAGGCCGCCATCCAGAACCGGCTGCGGCTCGCCGCATTGCACGCGGGCGTGACGCTGGTCGCGCCGGAGACGGTGTTCCTGTCCTTCGACACCGTGCTGGGGCGCGATGCGGTGGTGGAGCCGCACGTCGTGTTCGGCCCCGGCGTGGTGGTGGAAGCGGGCGCCGTGGTGCGCGCCTTCTCCCACCTGACCGGGGCAGTGGTGGCGGGCGGCGCGGATGTCGGGCCGTTCGCCCGCCTGCGGCCGGGCGCGCGGATCGGCGCGGGGGCGCATGTCGGCAATTTCGTCGAGATCAAGAACGCGAGCCTCGCGGAGGGCGTCAAGGTCGGGCATCTCACCTATCTCGGCGACGCCGAGGTAGGAGCGGGCACGAACATCGGCGCCGGCACCATCACCTGCAATTACGACGGCTTCCGCAAGCATCACACGAGCATCGGCGCGGGTGCGTTCATCGGTTCGAACTCATCGCTCGTCGCACCTGTGAGCGTCGGCGAGGGGGCCTATGTGGGCTCGGGATCGGTGGTGACGGACGACGTCCCCGCCGATGCGCTGGCGCTGGGGCGCGGGCGGCAGACTGTCAAGGAAGGCTGGGCGCAACGCTGGCGCGCCGTCCACGCCGCGCGCAAGGACAAGGCATAGGGCCTTTCCCGCGGGATATAAACGGTCATGCAACGTGATTGGGCTCCCCGGCGCCGTTCGGCTAGACCTTTCACCGGTGACATTCCTTCCCGACGATTCTTTCTGGACGAACGGAAACGTGCATGTGCGGCATCATTGGCATTCTCGGCAAAACGGCGGTGGCGGAAGATCTCGTCGACGCACTGAAACGGCTGGAGTACCGGGGCTATGATTCGGCGGGCGTGGCGACGCTCGAGGACGGCGTGCTGACGCGGGTGCGGGCGGAAGGCAAGCTGCGCAACCTCACGGAGCGGCTCGTCGCCCGCCCGCTGCGCGGCGCGACCGGCATCGGCCACACACGCTGGGCGACGCACGGCCGCCCCACGGAGCAGAACGCCCATCCCCACGCGACCGAGCGCGTGGCGGTGGTGCACAACGGCATCATCGAGAATTTTCGCGAGCTGCGCGACGAACTCGCCGCTGACGGCGTCAGCTTTTCCACCCAGACCGATACGGAAGTCGTGGCGCTCCTGGTCGACCGGGCGCTCGGGCGCGGGCTGTCGCCGGTCGAGGCCGTGCGCGAGACGCTGCCGCGCCTGCGCGGCGCCTTCGCGCTCGCCTTCCTCTTCGCCGATGAGGACGATCTGCTGATCGGCGCGCGTGCCGGCGCGCCGCTCGCGGTGGGGTTCGGCACGGGCGAGAACTATCTGGGGTCGGACGCGCTGGCGCTCGCGCCCTTCACCGACCGCATCAGCTATCTCGAAGACGGGGACTGGGTCGTCGTCTCGCGCTCGGACGTGGTGTTCTTCGACGCCGGCAACCGGCAGGTGACGCGTCCGGTGAGCCACGTGCCGCAGGGGGCGCTGCTCGCCGACAAGGGCAATTTCAGCCACTTCATGGCCAAGGAAATCCACGAGCAGCCGGAAGTCGTGGGCCGCACCATCGCCCATTACATCGATCTCGCCACCGGCGTCGTGCGTCTGCCTGAGACGGTGACCATCGACTTCGCCGCCATCGACAGGCTGGTGATCGTCGGCTGCGGCACCGCCTTCTATGCGGGCACCATCGCCAGATACTGGTTCGAGCAACTGGCCGGACTGCCGGTGGAGATCGACGTCGCGTCCGAATTCCGCTACCGCGAGCCGCCGCTTTCGGGCAGGGGGCTCGCGCTGTTCATCTCGCAATCGGGCGAGACGGCGGATACGCTCGCTTCCCTGCGCTACACCCTGAAGGGCGACTGGCCGTCGCTCGCGGTCGTCAACGTGCCGACATCCACGATCGCGCGCGAAAGCCGCGTGGTCGCGCCGACGCTCGCCGGACCCGAGATCGGCGTCGCCTCGACCAAGGCCTTCACCTGCCAGCTCGCGGTGCTGCTGGCGCTCGCCATCCACGCCGGGCGCGTGCGCGGCGTGCTCACCGCCGAGAAGGAGCAGGAGCTCGTCGGCGCGCTCGTCGGCATTCCCGCGCTGATGACCCGCGTACTGTCGCACGAGGCCGACATCGAAATCGTGGCGCGGGATCTGGCGCGGGCGAAGGACGTGCTCTATCTGGGGCGGGGCCTGTCCTTCCCGCTGGCGCTGGAGGGCGCGCTGAAGCTCAAGGAACTGTCCTACATCCACGCCGAGGGCTATGCGGCGGGCGAACTGAAGCACGGCCCCATCGCGCTGATCGACGAATCGATGCCGGTCATCGTGCTGGCCCCGCGCGACGGCGTGTTCGAGAAGACGGTTTCGAACGTGCAGGAGGTCGCCGCGCGTGGCGGCAACATCATCCTCATCGGCGACCGGAGCGCGGCGGGCGAGGCAGGTCTTGCCGACGAAACGGCAATCGTGATGCCCGACGTGCACCCCGCCGTCGTGCCGCTGATCTACGCGCTGCCGGTGCAGCTGCTATCCTACCACACCGCGCGCGTCATGGGTAAGGACGTGGACCAGCCGCGCAACCTGGCGAAGTCGGTGACAGTGGAGTAAGCTGTGCTCCGGAGCGTCCGACCTCGTCGGGCGGCGGCGGCGATCGAAGCGGCCGTCACCCTTTCAGGGCGCTGAGTCCGCCGCTTTCGAGCCGGCGGAGCGAGAGGTCGAGCTTGGCCTCGGCTTCCCGTATTTCCTGCGTCGCCCTGCGTGTATAGATCAGATGCGCATGCGCCGCGGATCGAGCCTCGTCCGGACGCTTCTCGATGATCGCCCGGGCGATCGCCAGATGCTGGTCGCGCAGAAGATCGCGCACGTAGGGTATTACGAACAGACTTTGCCGATTATGGAGCACGTCGGTTCGCAGGTTTCCCGACAGCGCCCGCATGATCTGGAGCAGCACGAGATTATGGCTCGCTTCATAAATAGCCATGTGGAGTTCCACGTCGGCTTCGGCCTCCTCGGCAGGGTCGCCGGACGCATGCGCGCGCTCGATCCGGTCGATGCACTGCCGAATGCGCTCCAAGTCGACTGCGCTGGCGCGTTGCGCGGCCAGCGCCGCGGCGGAACTTTCCACGATATCGCGAAATTCCAGGTAGTGGTCGGCGACCTCGCTTCGTTCGGCCAGCATGGTGATCAGCGGGTCCGTAATGGTTGCGGCCCCCAGTTGAGCGACCCTCATTCCCCGGCCCTCCTTGCTTGTTAGAAGACCCTTCAGCTCAAGGGCCTTCAGGGCATCCCGCAGGGTCGGGCGGGAGACGTTGAGCCGCTGCGCCAGCTCGCGCTCGGACAGGAGCGGCTCACCGGGGCGCAGCGACCCCTCGAGAATGAGCCCTTCGATGTGCCTCATCACCGAATCGGCGGCTTTTTCCGGACGGTTCAGCTTGCTGTCGCTCATGTCGATCACGATCGTTGGTCATTTCAGCTATCCAATAGCTTAATCCACGCCACATCCGCAATCATCGGTCGATACAAAAAGGAGAGTATACCACTTGACGATCAAGGTAAAATTATTTTACCAAATTTCGTGGACGTCGCGAAAGGCGCCCCCCACCAACATCGAGCGCTGCCGTGGCTGTCCGATTGCACGGCCAGACGTGCCGGGATCGGCCCTAGGGAGGAAAATCAGATATGCCCTGGTCACAAGTCTATAATCCCTTCAACAACATGGTCGTTTCGACCTTGCTCGCCGCGCTGCCGATCGTCGTCCTTCTGGGCGGGATCGGCATCTTCCACATGAAAGCCCATCGCGCGGCGGTCCTTGGCCTCGTCGTCGCTCTCGCCGTCGCGATCATCGCCTTCGGCATGCCCGTCGGAATGGCGGGCACGACCGCCGTCTACGGCGCTGCCTACGGTTTGCTTCCCATCGGCTGGATCATCCTGAGCGTGATCTTTCTGTACCGGCTCACCGAGAAGACGGGGCAATTCAACATCCTGCGCGACAGCATCGCCGGTCTGACGCCAGACCGGCGTCTGCAACTGCTGTTCATCGCGTTTTCATTCGGCGCGTTCTTCGAGGGCGCGGCCGGCTTCGGGACGCCGGTGGCGGTGACGGCCGCGATGCTGATGGGGCTTGGCTTCGCCCCGCTCGCGGCGGCGGGACTGTCTCTGATCGCCAATACGGCGCCGGTCGCCTACGGCGCGCTCGGCACGCCCGTCATTGCTCTGGCTGCGGTGACGGGGCTCGATCTGCACGAGCTTTCCGGAATGATCGGCCGGCAGCTTCCTTTCTTCTCCGTGATCGTGCCGTTCTGGCTCGTGTGGGCCTTCGCGGGCCGCAAGGGCATGCTGGAAGTGTGGCCGGCGCTGCTGGTCGCCGGCGTCGCGTTCGCCGTTCCGCAATATCTCGTGTCGAACTTCCACGGCCCGTGGCTGGTGGACATCGTGGCCGCGATCTCGTCCATGCTGTTCCTGGCGGGCTTCCTGCGGATCTGGTCGCCGAAGCGGATCTGGACCTCGACCGGCAACGGCGAGGAGGCGGAGCCCGTCCACCTCAAGCATTCGCATTCCAATGCTGCGGTTTTCCGCGCATGGCTGCCGTGGCTGATCCTGTCGGTGTTCGTCTTCGCGTGGGGCACGCCGCAGGTGAAGGTCTGGCTCGATTCCATCTGGATCTACAGCGTGCCGGTGCCGGGGCTGCACGAGATGGTGCTGAAGGTGCCGCCGGTCGTCGAGGCGCCGCACGCCGAGGCCGCCATCTATTCGCTGAACCTGCTGTCGGCGACGGGAACCGGCATCCTGGCCGCGGCGATCGTGTCGGGCTTCGTCCTCAGGTTCTCGCCGGTCGCCCTGGTGCGGGAATATTTCCAGACGATCTGGGTCGTCCGGTTCTCGCTCATCACGATCGCCGCGATGCTGGCGCTCGGCTTCGTGTCCCGCTACTCGGGCACGGATGCGACGCTCGGCCTCGCGTTCGCCCAGACGGGCTGGATCTATCCGTTCTTCGGCACGCTGCTCGGCTGGCTGGGTGTGGCGCTGACCGGCTCCGACACCGCCTCGAACGTGCTGTTCGGCGGCCTGCAGAAGATCACCGCGGAGCAGATCGGGGTCTCGCCCGTGCTCATGGCCTCGGCGAACTCCTCCGGCGGTGTCATGGGCAAGATGATCGACGCGCAGAGCATCGTCGTCGCGTCGACCGCGACCAACTGGTACGGCCACGAAAGCAGCATCCTGCGCTACGTGTTCTTCCACTCCATCGCGCTTGCCTGCCTCGTCGGCATTCTGGTGATGGCGCAGGCTTACGTGCCGCCCTTCACGTCGATGGTGCCCTGACGGGCTTTGCCGGCGAGGGGGCACCGGCTTCCCTCGCCAAAGCGATTCAGCCATGAGGAGCCCGGATCGATGTCTACCATAGCGATGCCAAAGCCCGATGCGGGAATTCTCGCGCGGAAACCCGAGATCGTCGCCGCCCTCGCCGCCGCGCTTGCGCCGGAGACGATCATCTCCGATCCGGAGGAAACGCGGGCCTACGAGTGCGATGCGCTCACCGCCTACAGATGCCCGCCGCTCGCCGTGGTGCTGCCGCGCACGACGGAGGAGGTCGCCGCAGCCATGCGCATATGCCACGAGTTGCGTGTGCCGGTCGTTCCACGCGGCGCGGGCACGTCGCTTGCCGGCGGGGCCCTGCCGACCGCCGACAGCGTGGTGATCGGCACCATGCGTCTGCGCGACATTCTGGAGGTCGACACGGCCAACCGCTTCATTCGCGTGCAGACGGGCGTCACCAATCTTTCCGTAAGCGCGGAGCTTGAGGCGGAAGGGTTCTTCTACGCGCCCGACCCGTCCTCGCAGCTCGCCTGCACGATCGCCGGCAATATCGGGATGAACTCCGGCGGGGCGCATTGCCTCAAATACGGCGTCACGACCAACAATCTTCTCGGCGTCCGCATGGTGCTGCCCACGGGCGAGATCGTGGAGCTGGGCGGGCCGCTGCTCGGCGCGCCGGGCCTCGACATCCTCGGTCTGATATGCGGATCGGAGGGGCAACTCGCCATCGTCACCGAAGCGACGCTGCGGATCCTTCCCAAGCCCGAGGGCGCGCGGCCCATGCTGATCGGCTTCGACAACGCCGAGACGGCGGGCGAATGCGTGGCGCGCATCATCCGCTCCGGCCTGCTGCCGGTGGCGATCGAATACATGGACGACGTGTGCCTTCGCGCCGTCGAGAGCTTCGCCAAGGCGGGCTATCCCCACTGCGCGGCGGTGCTGATCGTCGAGGTGGAAGGCTCGGAGGACGAGATCGGGCATCAGATCGCGCGCATACGCACCATCGCGGAGGAGCTCCATCCCGTGGAGTTCCGCAGCAGCCGCAACGCGGACGAGTCGCTGGCGATATGGAAGGGGCGCAAGTCCGCCTTCGGGGCCATGGGGCGGCTTGGCGATTATCTGTGCCTCGACGGCACCGTGCCGGTCTCGAAGCTGCCCCATACGCTGAGGCGGATCGGCGAGCTTTCCAGGGAATACGGGTTGGAGGTGGCCAACGTCTTCCATGCGGGGGACGGCAACATGCATCCCCTGATCCTGTTCGACGCCAACAAGCCGGGCGATCTCGAAAGAGCGGAGGCCTTCGGGGCGGATATTCTTCGGCTGTGCGTCGATGTCGGCGGCTGCCTCACGGGCGAGCACGGCGTCGGCATCGAGAAACGCGACCTGATGACGAAGCAGTTCGCGCCCGACGACATGGCCATCCAGATGGAGGTCAAGGGCGTGTTCGATCCGGGCTGGCTGCTGAACCCGGCCAAGGTCTTTCCGCTCGAGGCCAGTCAGCCTCACAGAGAAGAGGCGGCCAGATGCTCATGAAAGCAAACGACACAAAAGACGGACCCGCCTTCAATGCGCCCCGCGACGAGGCGGAACTGGCCGCGTTCGTCGCGGACAGTCACGTGAAGGCGCGCCCGCTCCAGATCGCCGGCGGCGAGACGCGCATCCAGGCGGGCGCGGTCGATGCCGACAGCCTGCTGACCACGCGGGAACTGAGCGGCATCGTGACCTATGAGCCCGGGGAACTGACGCTGATCGCGCGGGCCGGCACGCCGATCGAGACGATAGAAGCGGCGCTCGCTACCGAAGGTCAGGTGCTGGCCTTCGAGCCCATGGACCACCGTGTCCTGCTCGGCGCGAACGGCATCCCGACGATCGGCGGCATGGTGGCGGCGAATGTGTCCGGCCCGCGCCGCGTGCAGGCCGGCGCATGCCGCGACCACCTGCTCGGCGTCCGCTTCGTCGACGGCAAGGGCCGCATCATCAAGAACGGCGGCCGGGTGATGAAGAACGTCACCGGGCTCGATCTCGGCAAGCTGCTCTGCGGCTCGTATGGCACGCTGGGCGTCCTGACGGAGGTGGCGCTCAAGACGCTGCCCGGAGCGGAAAGCCAGCAGTCCCTGGCCTTTCCCGGTGTCTCCGTGGCGGAGGCGGTGGCGATTTTTGCGGCGGCGCTCGGAACGCCGTTCGAGGTCTCGGGCGCGGCGTTTCGTGCCGGAACCGCCTGGCTGCGGATCGAGGGGCTCTCGCCGCAGGTCGACTATCGCCGCGAACGCCTCACGGCGCTGTTCCGGGACCGCGAGATCGATATCGTGGGCGACGCCGAAAGCCGGGTCCTGTGGCGCGGGTTGCGCGACCTCCAGCACTTCGCGGGCGCGGCTGGGGCGGTCTGGCGCATCCTCGTCAAGCCGACCGATGCGCCGGCGGTCGTGGCCGCGCTGGAACGGCTCGGCGGCGAGGCGTCGCTGGACTGGGGCGGCGGCCTGATCTGGTACGCCGGCGATGCGGACGCCCCTGCCGTGCGCCGGGCGGCGGGGGCGGGCCACGCCATGCTGGTCCGCCGCGGCGGCTTGTCGGCGGACGTCGTCTTTCCGCCCGAGCCGAAGACGGTCGCCGATCTTTCGGCCGCCCTGCGCCGGACGTTCGACCCCGCCGGCATCCTCAATCCGGGCCTGATGGGTACATGAGATGCAGACGACCTTTACCGAAGAACAGCTCGCCGATCCGGCGACGAGGCGCTCGAACGAGATCCTGCGCTCCTGCGTTCATTGCGGCTTCTGCACCGCGACGTGCCCGACATACAAGGTGCTGGGCGACGAGCTCGACAGCCCGCGCGGCCGGATCTACCTCATCAAGGACATGCTGGAGAACAGCCGGATTCCCGACAGGAAGACGGTCGGGCATATCGACCGCTGCCTGAGCTGCCTGAGCTGCATGACCACCTGCCCCTCGGGCGTGCACTACATGCACCTCGTGGACCACGCGCGCGAGTATATCGAGCAGCACTACCGGCGCCGCTGGGACGAGCGGGCGCTGCGCTGGCTGCTGGCGCGGATCCTGCCCTATCCGGGCCGCTTCCGTCTGGCATTGATCGGCGCGAAGCTTGCGAAGCCCTTTCGCAGGTTTCTTCCCGATGCCCGGCTCCGGGCCATGCTGGAGATGGCGCCGGCGCGCATTCCGGCTCCCAGCGCCAACGACCGGCCACAATGCTTTCCGGCCGAGAACGGGCGGCGCAAGCGCGTCGCGCTACTGACGGGCTGCGCCCAGCGCGCCCTCAACACCGACATCAACGACGCCACCATCAGGCTGCTGCGGCGGCACGGCTGCGAGGTCGTCATCCCCCGGGGCATCGGCTGTTGCGGGGCCCTGACGCACCACATGGGCAAGACCCGCGAGAGCCACGCGATGGCGGCGGCGAACATCCGCGCGCTGGTGGCGGAGATGGAAGGCGAGGGGCTCGACGCGGTGGTCATCAACACGTCCGGCTGCGGCACCACGGTCAAGGACTACGGCCATATGTTCCGCAACGAATCCATTGCCGAGGACGCCGCGCGGGTGGCCGCGCTGGCCAAGGACATCACGGAAGTGATGAGCGATCTCGGGCTCAACGACGCATCCCACGCCGAACCCCTGCGCGTGGCCTATCACGCCGCCTGTTCGCTGCAGCACGGCCAGCAGATCCGCGCCGCGCCGAAGGACCTGCTCAAGGCGGCGGGCTTTCAGGTCATCGAGCCGAAGGACAGCCACCTGTGCTGCGGCTCGGCCGGCACCTACAATCTCATGCAGCCCGCGATCTCCTCCGAACTGAAGAGCCGCAAGGTCGCCACGATCGAGGCGACCCGTCCGCAGGTCATCAGCGCCGGCAACATCGGCTGCATGATGCAGATCGGTTCTGGCACCGGCATTCCGGTCGCCCATACCGTCGAGCTGCTGGACTGGGCTACCGGAGGTCCGCGGCCGCCGAGCCTTCGGAACCTCGCCGCCGCTCATGCAACGGGGAGCCTGCCGGCCGCGCGTGCAGCGCAGGCGGTCGGCAATCCATAGGGCGGCGGTGCCGCAATTGCATCAAACCAAAAATGGGCACCGTTCTTTGGATAAATTTGATGCACAAACAAAGAGAGAGCAAAATGGCGATTCAGATTTCGCTCTATCGCGCCCCCAGGCGGTTGGATACCGCGCTCGCGGCGTCGGTCACCCAGCGGCCGATCTCGCGGATCCGCGTGTCGGGCATCCTGATTGTCGGACCCGAGATGGAGATGCCCGCCACCGCCTCGCCATGGCTGTTCAGGATCGACGCCGCGACGCAGCGCATGCCGACGGTGCGCTCCTCGTCGTCAAGGGAATAGCCGCGCTGCCGCGTCGTCCGGATGTCCTCGCGCAGTCGCTCCGCCGTCGTGATCGTCTTGTCCGTGAAGCGGTCGAACCTGGCTGTCCGGATGAACGCTTCGAGCCGCTCATCCTCGAAGGCACTCAACAGGGCCTTGCCGATACCGGAGGCATGCAGGGGCGCTCTCGTGCCCGGCGGAAAGAAGGCCCGGATCGTCTCGTGGGTCTCCACCTGGCTGACGAACAGGACATCGCCGTCGCGCTCGATTCCGAGATTGGACGTCTCGCCCGTTCTGACCATGAGCTCTCTCATGACCGAGCGGCTCCGCTCGACGATGTTCGTGCGCCGCAGGAAGGCCGAGCCCAGCCTGAACGCCTCCGGGCCGATGAACCATTCCTGGCGTTCGGGATCGCTTTCGACGTACTGTCGCTGCTCCAGCGTCGCCAGGACGCGATGCATCGTCGCCGCCGATTGCCCGAGATGGACGGCCAGCTCGGTCAGCGTGACGCCTCCATGGGCTGCCAGCGCCTCCAGGACATCGAGCGCCCGGTCGAGGGCCTGAATGGTCGATGCCGGCTGCGCGGACAGCATCCCCTTCGGCCGCCCCCGGCGGCGGGCGGGCTGTTGCATCGAGACACCTCACAACCGCTGATTCCAGATAAAAATATGGCCATGAAATTCGCTTGCGTACAATGAAAAATTATAGGACTTTGATATAAAATGATTATCATCATATATGCGTTGCAATGAAAAAATATTTCAAAAAAATTTACCGGATGGGCGCCCTGTGCTAGTTAGCATTTCACGCAAGGAGGAGCGCCCAGAGGAGCCGCCCATGAGCAGCCAGAATCCGATCTTCATTCCCGGTCCGACGAATATTCCCGAGGTGCTGCGCAAGGCGGTGGACATGCCCACCATCGACCACCGCAGCCCGCTTTTCGGCAAGATCCTGCACCCCGCCCTGGAGGGCGTGAAGAAGGTGCTGAAGACGACGCGGGCGCGGGTTTTCGTCTTCCCCTCGACCGGCACCGGCGGGTGGGAAGCGGCGATCACCAATACGCTGTCGCCCGGTGACAAGATTCTCGCCACGCGCAACGGCATGTTCAGCCACCGCTGGATCGACATGTGCCAGCGCCATGGCCTCGATGTCACCATCGTGCCCCAGAACTGGGGCGACGGCGTCCCCGCCGACCGTTTTGAGGAAATCCTGACCGCCGACAAGGCGCATCGGATCAAGGTCGTTCTGGCCACTCATAACGAGACCGCAACCGGCGTGCGCTCCGACATCGCCGCCGTCCGCCGCGCGCTGAACGCCGCCGGCCATCCGGCGCTGCTGTTCGTCGATGGCGTCAGTTCCATCGGCTCAATGGATTTCCGCATGGACGAATGGGGCGTCGATGTCGCCGTTGCCGGTTCGCAGAAGGGCTTCATGCTGCCGCCGGGTCTGGCGATCGTGGGCGTCTCGCCCAGGGCGATCGAGGCGATCGAGACCGCGACGCTGCCGCGGACGTTCTTCGACATGCGCGACATGGCGAAGGGTTACCTCAACAACGGCTATCCCTATACGCCGCCGGTCGGCCTGCTGAACGGGCTGAAACTCGCCACGGAAATGCTGCTCGAAGAAGGCCTGGAGAACGTCTTCGCCCGGCACTACCGCATCGCGGAGGGCATCCGCCAGGCTGTGGCGGCGTGGGGGCTGGGGTTCTGCGCCGTCCGGCCCGAGCTATACTCGGACACGGTCACCGCCATCCGCGTGCCCGAGGGCTTCGATGCCAACAAGATCGTCGCCCACGCGCTGAACGCCTACGGCGTCGCATTCGGCACCGGACTTGGCGATGTTGCCGGCAAGGTCTTCCGTATCGGCCATCTCGGCAGCCTGACCGACGTGATGGCACTGTCGGGCATTGTGACCGCCGAGATGGTCATGGCCGATCTGGGCCTGCCGGTGAAGTTGGGCTCGGGCGCAGCTGCCGCGCAAGAGCATTACCGTAAGAGCGGAGCCCTGGCGGCACGCAGGAGAAGGCCGCGTGAAGAAGGACGCATCCATGTATATTCCAACGCTTCATGATATGTTGGCGGCGCGCGAGCGGATCGCGCCGCATGTGCACCGCACGCCGGTTCTGACCTCGTGCATGCTGAACGAGCTGACCGGGGCCGAACTGTTCTTCAAGTGCGAGAACCTGCAGAAGGCCGGGGCCTTCAAGGCGCGTGGCGCCTCGAACGCGGTTTTCGGGCTGTCGGAGGAGCAGGCCGCCAAGGGGGTTGCGACCCATTCGAGCGGCAACCACGGCACGTGTCTGTCCTATGCCGCGGGGCAGCGGGGCATTCCCTGCACCGTCGTGATGCCGCGCACCGCGCCGCAGGCGAAGAAGGACGCGGTCCGCGGCTACGGCGGGCGCGTGGTGGAATGCGAGCCCTCGACCTCGAGCCGCGAGGCGGTCTTTGCCGAGGTCGTCAAGGAGACGGGGGCCGAGTTCGTTCATCCCTATAACGACCACCGCGTGATCGCGGGGCAGGCGACCTGCTCGGCGGAACTGATCGAGCAGGTCGAGGGGCTCGACGCCGTCGTCGCGCCGATCGGCGGCGGCGGGATGGTGTCGGGCACCTGCCTGACGCTCTCGAACCTCGCGCCGCATGTGAAGATCTACGCGGCCGAGCCCGAACAGGCCGACGACGCCTACCGCAGCTTCAAGGCCGGCTACATCATTGCCGACGACGCACCGGACACAGTCGCGGACGGGCTCAAGGTGCCGCTGAAGGAACTGACGTGGCACTTCGTCAGCCATTACGTCACCGACATCCACACCGCTTCCGAGCAGGAGATCGTCGACGCGATGAAGCTGATCTGGAAGCGCCTGAAAATCGTCATGGAACCCTCGAGCGCCGTCCCGCTGGCGACGATCCTGAAGCATCCGGAGGTTTTCGCCGGCAAGCGCGTCGGCGTGATCGTCACCGGCGGCAATGTCGACCTCGACAAATTGCCATGGAACTGAGCGCTTTTGGAACTGAGGAGAGGAACGATGAACCTGCCCGCGAAGAATTTGCCCGAGAACCTTGCCGGCCTCGAAGTCGGTTACGACGTGCCCGCCCTGCCGGGCATGGACGAAGCCGATATCCAGACGCCCTGTCTGATTCTCGATCTGGACGCGCTGGAGCGCAACATCAGGAAGCTGGGCGACTACGCCCGGGCGCACGACATGCGCCACCGCGCCCATGGCAAGATGCATAAATCCGTCGATGTGCTGAAGCTGCAGATGGAACTGGGCGGTGCCATCGGCGTCTGCTGCCAGAAAGTGTCGGAGGCCGAGGTTTTCGCCCGCGCCGGCATCAAGGATATTCTGGTCACCAACGAGGTGCGCGATCCGGCCAAGATCGACCGTCTGGCACGGCTGCCGAATTACGGCGCGAGCGTCATCGTCTGCGTCGATGACGTGAGCAACATCGCCGATCTCTCGGCTGCGGCGCAGAAGCACGGCACCGAGCTTGGCGTCTTCGTCGAGATCGATTGCGGCGCCGGGCGCTGCGGCGTGAAGACCACGGCAGACGTCCTCGACATCGCCCGCGCGGCGGCAGCGGCGTCCAATCTGGTCTTCAAGGGGTTGCAGGCCTATCAGGGCGCGATGCAGCACCTCGATCGCTACGAGGACCGCAAGGCCAAGCTGGATGCCGCGATCGCCCAGGTGAAGGAGGCCGTCGAGGCGCTGAAGGCCGAGGGGCTGAAGCCCGAGATCGTCTCGGGCGGCGGCACGGGATCGTATTATTTCGAAAGCAATTCGGGCGTCTACAACGAATTGCAATGCGGCTCCTATGCCTTCATGGACGGCGACTACGGCCGCATCCTGGACAAGGATGGCAACCGCATCGATCACGGGGAGTGGGAGAATTCTCTCTTCATCCTGACCTCGGTCATGAGCCACGCCAAGCCGCACCTTGCGGTGGTCGACGCGGGTCTCAAGGCACAGTCGGTGGATTCGGGACTGCCCTTCATCTACGGCCGCGACGACGTGAAATACATCAAGTGCAGCGACGAGCACGGCGTGGTCGAGGATCCGCAGGGTGTCCTCAAGATCAACGAGAAGCTGCGTCTGGTGACGGGCCATTGCGATCCGACCTGCAACGTCCACGACTGGTATGTCGGCGTCCGCAACGGCAAGGTCGAGACGCTGTGGCCGGTCTCGGCCCGCGGCAAGGGATACTGAAAGGCCGGGGTCGCTCCCCCGAACCGGAGGCAAATCAATGATCATCGTTCCCGAACGCGAGATTGCAGGTCTCATTTCGGCGGCCGATTCCCTCGCCGCGGTCGAGCGGGTCTTTGCCTCCATGGCGAAGAAGTCGGCCTACAACTTCCCCGTCATCCGGGAGGCCATCGGCCACGCCGACGCCCTCTACGGGTTCAAGTCGGGCTTCGACCGCGAAAGCCTGGCTCTCGGCCTCAAGTCCGGAGGCTTCTGGCCGCACAATGGTGAGCGGGGCCTGACGAACCATCAGTCGACGGTGTTCCTGTTCGACGCGGACACGGGCCGGTGCCGCGCCGCGGTCGGCGGCAACCTGCTGACCGCGCTGCGGACGGCCGCCGCCTCGGCCATTTCGATCAAGTATCTGGCGCGCCCGGATTCCCGGGTGCTCGGGATCATCGGGGCCGGCCATCAATCGACGTTCCAGCTCCGGGCCGCGCTCGACCAGCGGCCGTTCGACAGGATCGTGGGGTGGAACCTGCATCCCGAGATGCTGGGCCGCCTCGAAGCGGTGGCGCGGGAAAGGGGTCTTCCGTTCGAGGCGGTTGATCCCGACCGGCTCGGGGCGGAGGCGGACGTGATCATCACCATCACCTCGTCGTTCGCGCCGATCCTCAAGGCCGCGCAGGTGCGGCCGGGAACGCACCTCGCCTGCATGGGAACGGATACCAGGGGCAAGCAGGAAGTCGAGGCCGAGCTTGTTGCCGCCGCTGCCGTGTTCACGGATGAGATCGCGCAGGCGGTGACGATCGGTGAATCCCAGCATGCCGTCGAGCGGGGTCTGATCGCCGCGGGCGACATCGTCGAGATCGGCGCCGTCATCAATGGTGACCATCCGGGCCGCCTCGACGCCGAGGAGATCACCCTGTTCGACGGCACCGGCGTGGGCCTTCAGGACCTCGCCGTGGCCTCCGCCGCCGTCGATCTCGCGGTTTCGAAGGGCGTGGCCATCGAGGTGGATTTCTAGAACTGAGAGGGGGGGAGGGCAGGAGAAAGGTCGCGGCCGCGGACGACAAGAACGCCGCCAGGCGTCAGGAGCGCCCGGCTGCGTGACGAAGCCGATGGCGGGCGGCCGCGACCTTTCGAACGCGTGCAGTTTCAATTCAGGCGGACTATGGATGATCGGGTGTTTCCATCCGGGGGCAAGCGCACTATAGCATCAAACCCAAAAGTGTGCGCACTTTCTGGAAAAATTTGATGCGTTAACAAATGGATAGAGCAAAATAGCGATTCAGGTTCAATCCAATTTGCTCTAAAAGCCTCTACCCGATTTTGTTCTGTCGAAAGAATCCGCATGACCGGCGCCGGAACCAACCATAGCCTTACGCCCATGACGGGCGGGCCGCAGATCATCCTCGTCGAGCCGCAGATGGGCGAGAACATCGGCATGGCCGCCCGCGCGATGGCGAACTTCGGCCTGTCCGACATGCGCATCGTCAACCCGCGCGACGGCTGGCCCAACGAGCGCGCCACGGTGACCGCCGCCAACGCCGCGCACGTGCTGGAGCGGGCGCGGGTTTATCCCGATCTTCTCGCGGCGGTGGCGGACCTCAACGCCGTCTACGCCACCACGGCGCGCGAACGCGGACAGATGAAGCGCGTCTTCGACGCCGACGCCGCCATCGGGCAGGTGCGCGGGCGAATCGCGGGCGGCGAGAAGGTCGGCATCCTGTTCGGGCGCGAGCGAACCGGCCTCGACAACGACGAGGTCGCGCTCGCCGACGCGATCATCACCTTTCCGGTCGATCCCGCCAATGCCTCGCTCAATCTCGCGCAGGCAGTGCTGCTCGTCGGCTACGAATGGTTCAAGCAGGCGCACGGGCAGCTGCCGTTCAACCTGGAGGAGCGCTCCCCGCCGGCGAAGCGCGAGGCGCTGGTGTCGTTCTTCACCTGGCTCGAGGACGAGCTCGACGCCTGCGGCTTCTTCCCCGCCGTGGAGAAGAAACCGGCCATGATCCGCAATCTGCGCGACATCCTGCTGCGCCTCTCCATGACCGAGCAGGACGTGAAGACCCTGCGCGGCGCGGCCGGCGCCCTGCGGCGCGGGCCGGTGGGGCCGGCGAAAAAGGATGATCCGTTAACGGATAAGGACTAGAGTTGCGCCGGATTGGCAGGTGAGGAGCAGTCCGGAATGACCGCTGACCGTGCATCGACAGACACGACCGATGCCCCGCGCGTGCTGGTATTCGATTCGGGCGTCGGCGGGCTGACCGTCTATTCCGAGCTGCGCAAGGCGCGTCCGGACGCGCGCTTCGTCTATGTGGCGGACGACGCGGGCTTTCCCTATGGCGGCATGGAGGCCGACGCGCTGCTGGCGCGGGTCGTGGATCTCATCGCGGGGCTCGTCGGGCGCCTGTCGCCGGATATCGTCGTCATCGCCTGCAATACCGCATCCACGCTCGTGCTGCCGGCGCTGAGAGCGCGCTTCGCGATTCCCTTCGTCGGCACGGTGCCGGCGATCAAGCCCGCCGCCGAGCAGACGGCGAGTGGCGAGGTCACCGTGCTGGCGACCCCCGGCACGGTGGCGCGCGACTACACGCACGACCTCATCCGCAAGTTCGCTGATTCGTGCAACGTGCACCTCGTCGGCTCGACGCGGCTTGCGGGTTTCGCCGAACGGGAGCTCGCCGGCGAGCCCGTTGACGACGCGACGCTGCGCGACGAGATCGCGCCGGTGTTCATCGAGCGCGGCGGCGCGCGCACGGACATGGTGGTGCTCGCCTGCACGCACTACCCGCTGCTGCTCGACCGCCTCATCCGGCTCGCGCCCTGGCCGGTGACGTGGATCGACCCCGCGCCGGCCATCGCGCGGCGGATGGTGCAGCTCATCGGCGGGATGCCGGCGGATGCCCGGCCGGCCGGCCGGGCGACGGCGCTGTTCACCGCGGGCAAGCCCGTGCCCGCGCCCTTGAAGCGGGCGCTGGCCCTGCGCGGGCTCCATGTCGATGAGCGCGAGGATACCGACGAGCACGAGGAGCTGCCGGCGGAAAATCGGCTCTCCGATGTGACAGGCGTTTGACATCCGCCGCAAACGGCGATAGGAAGCACCACCTGCGCGGGCCTTGACGGCTCGCGCTGGCGTTTTGCGCTCCCGTGGCCCGTCCGTTCCGATGAACGGGCCGGCCTGTCGTCTCCCTCGTGGGGGAAGAGGAGGGCGCGTTCCTCATTGTCGAGCCTGTTTGAGAGGACACGCGAATGTCGAAGAGAATTTCGGCCAAGTACAAGATCGACCGCCGTCTGGGCGAAAACATCTGGGGCCGCCCGAAGAGTCCCGTCAACCGCCGTGAGTACGGCCCCGGCCAGCACGGCCAGCGCCGCAAGGGCAAGCTGTCGGACTTCGGCACCCAGCTTCGCGCCAAGCAGAAGCTGAAGGGCTACTACGGCAACATTTCCGAGAAGCAGTTCCACCGCTACTATGTCGAGGCTTCGCGGCTTCGCGGCGACACGGGCGAGAACCTGATCGGCCTGCTGGAGCGCCGCCTCGATGCGGTCGTCTACCGCGCCAAGTTCGTGCCGACCGTGTTCGCAGCGCGCCAGTTCGTCAACCACGGCCACGTCAAGGTCAACGGCCGCCGGGTCAACATCCCGAGCTACCTCGTCCGTCCGGGCGACCTGATCGAGGTCAAGGAATCCTCGCGCCAGCTCACCATCGTGCTGGAAGCCATTTCGCTGGGCGAGCGCGACGTGCCGGAGTATGTCGACGTCGACCACAACAAGCTCACCGCCCGTCTCGTGCGCGTGCCGAACCTCAGCGACGTGCCCTATCCGGTGCACCAGGAGCCGCATCTGGTCGTCGAGTTCTACTCGCGCTGACCCGGTTGCCGGAACGATTGTGGCAGGCCGCCCGCAAGGGCGGCCTTTTCGTTTGGGGTCATGCGGTTTCGGTGTCGCGGCTGCACCAGACGGCGGTCGCCATCAGCGCGCCGATCCACCAGCCCTGCCATGCGCCGTGGAAGACGCTCACCACCGCCGCGGCCGCGACCGTGCTCGCCACCCCTGCCGCCAGCATATGATCGTCGCGGCCGGCGATGGCGCGGAGAACGAAGTAGCCGTTGAGCGCCGCGAGCAGCGCGCCCACGATGCCAAGCTCTGCCCAGATCTGCAAAAACCCGTCATGTGGATGGCCGGCGGCGAGCAGGCGGCCGCGCTGCGGCGGGATATCGGCCGCGAAGGGCGCTTCGGCCATCTTCGCGCTGGTGCCGAACCCCGCCCCCGTCACGGGGCGCTGGTGGACGACGGCGGCGAAATCCTGCCAGATCTCGATGCGGTCAGCGGCGTGGACCGATTCCAGCCGCTCCAGCAGCCAGGCGGGCATCAGCGCACCGAGGATATCGCCCTTCACGGGCGCGACGAGCAGGCTGCCCGCCAGCGTCACGGACGCCAGGACGATGCCCAGACGCCGGCTCCACAGGGCCAGGAGGAAGGCCGGCAGCGCCAGCAGCAGCCCGAGCATGGCCGCGCCCGAGGTGGCGCTCTCGATGGTGAGGATCAGCAGTGCGCCCAGCATCACCGCCCATGCCCGCCAGCGAAGGCGCGCCATATGGATGGCGAGCGGGAAGAACAGCATCAGCAGCGTCATCACCGGGCGGTTGAAAATGAAGGTCTCCGCCCTGAGGCCGAGCGCCTGGCGCGAGGCTAGCCCCAGCGCCAGCTCGACGATGATGACGAGGCAGGCCGCCGCAAACGACAACGCCGCGGTCCGCACCGCCCATGGCGCGAGGCGGCGGGGCAGGGCGGAGAGCAGCAGCGTGCCGCCGATGAAGGGCAGGCCCGCCTCGGCCATCACGAACAGCGACGTCGCAGGGGCGTGACTCCACGTGAGCGACGCCATCGCCCAGCCGATGAAGGCGAGCGCGGCGAAGAGCGCCGGGCCGGCCTCGGGCAGCAGATCGCGCAGCCCGCGCCCCTCTACGAGGCGCGCGGCCAGCGCCAGCGCGCCGGCGACGACCACCACGCCCGCCGCCGAGCGGTTGGCGAACGCCATGACGACCGGCAGGACGGCGAGCAGCGCCAGCGCAGCGTGATCGAGGCGGCGGGAATGGATGGTGCTGGCGGACATGCGGTCTCTGACGGCTGATGGAATCGGCCCAACCGCCATATCACAGATCGCCATCGCCGGCCGCACTCCGCCGGGGCGATCTCATCCATGTGTTGATTGTCCACGTGTTGATTGTCCATGTGTTGATCGTCGATCGCCATTCGGCTGTCGACCGCTCTTAACTGTCGATCGCTCTTGATTGCCGATAGCTCTTGGCCGGCGCCGCGCCATGGTCTATGCATTTGCGTCTTCCCGGTTCCCGACCGTTTCGTCGTCTCCTTGCAGCGCGGGTGTTCATCCTGTCCCGGACTGGTTCTCGCACCTCTTCCATCCTGCTCGCGCTCGCGGAAGGCGACGGCGAACGTTTGACGCTCGGCGAGATCATGCAGGTTCTGGGCCCGCAGACGTTCGGCGTGCTGATCGTGCTGCTGGGGCTGCCCAACTGCCTGCCGATGCCGCCGCCGATTCCCATGATATGCGGCTTCCTGCTGGTCAGCCTGGCGCTGCAGATCGTTTTCGGGCGCAGCACGCCGTGGGTGCCGCGCCGCCTGCTCGACAAATCGGTGTCGCGCGCCGACGCCGCGCGTGCGGTCCATCGCGCCTTGCCCTACGTGCGGCGTCTCGAACAATGGTCGCGCCAGCGCCTGGTGTTCTTCGGCACACCGCTGCGTTTCCGCCTGCTCGGCGTGGGGTTCCTGCTGGTGGCGCTCAGCCTGTTGACGGCAGCGCCGGTCGTCGGCCAGATTCCGCCTGGTATCGCGGTCTGTCTCATCGGCCTCGGCCTCGTGGAGCGCGACGGCCTCGTGGTGCTCAGCGGGCTCGCCGTCGGCGCCGTGGGCGTGAGCCTGAGCGCAAGCTTCATCCTGGCCCTCGTCACCGGCCTGACGGCTGTATTTTGAAGGAGTTGGTCATGCGTCCGCTGATCGGCGTCGTTGCTGACGTCAAGCCGAGCCACAAGCACGTCTGGCACAGGGTGCAGGAAAAATACCTCTACGCCGTGGCGCGCGGCGCCGACGCGCAGGTGGTCATCCTGCCGGGCCGGCTTTCCGCCACCGACGCCGGCGAACCGGTGCTGCCGCCCGATCTCGAACGCCTGCTGCGGGCCGTCGACGGCGTGTTCCTGCCGGGGAGCCCCTCGAACGTCGATCCGGCGGTGTACGGCCGCGGGCTCGATTTCGCCGCCGACCTGCTCGATCACAGCCGCGACGACCTCTCGCTGCCGCTCGTGCGCGCCGCCGTGGAGCGCGGGCTGCCGCTGCTCGGCGTCTGCCGGGGCTTTCAGGAGATGAACGTCGCCCTGGGCGGCACGCTGCATCAGCACGTCCACGCCGTCGACGGCTACGACGATCACCGCGAGCCCGACGGCGATGTCGAGGCGCAGTATGCGACCGCTCACGAGGTCGAGCTCGTCGAGGGCGGCATCCTGCACGGGCTCTTCGGAGAAACGCGCGCGCCGGTCAACTCTCTCCACCACCAGGGTATCGACAGCCTCGCGCCCGGCCTCGCCGTCGAGGCGCGCGCGCCCGATGGCCTCGTCGAGGCGTTCCATGTCGAGGCGGCGCGGGCGCGGGGCGGCTTCGCGCTCGCGGTGCAGTGGCATCCGGAATGGCGTCCGTGGTCCGATCCGCTGTCGTCGGCGCTGTTCGCTGCGTTCGGCGCGGCGGCGCGGGCTTACGCGGCGAACCGCTGACGGGCGCGCACGCCCTGCAGGCGCTGCTGCAGGCGGTCGAACAGCAGGTAGACCGCCGGCGTGGTGTAGAGCGTCAGCAACTGGCTGAGCACAAGCCCGCCGACGATGGCGACGCCGAGCGGCTGGCGCATCTCCGCGCCCTCGCCGAAGCCGATGGCGAGCGGCACCGCCCCCAGAATGGCGGCGAACGTCGTCATCATGATGGGGCGGAAGCGCAGCAGGCACGCCTCGATGATCGCCTCTTCCGGCGACAGGTTCCGGTTGCGCTCGGCGTCGATGGCGAAGTCGATCATCATGATGGCGTTCTTCTTGACGATGCCGATCAGCAGGAAGAGGCCGATCAGCGCCACCAGGCTGAACGCCATGCCGGTGAATATCAGCGCCAGCATCGCGCCGATCCCGGCCGAGGGCAGGGTGGAGAGGATCGTCAGCGGGTGGATGTAGCTCTCGTAGAGCATGCCGAGCACGATATAGATGGTCAGCAGCGCGGCAGCGATCAGCCACGGCATGGAATCGCTCGCCTGCTGGAAGGTGCGGGCCGTGCCCTCGAAGGTGCCGTGGAGCGAGCGCGGCACGTTGAGTTCGGCCGTGATGCGGTTGATCGCGGCGACGGCGTCGCTCAGCTCCGCGCCTTCCGTGAGGTTGAAGGAAATGGTCGAGGCGGCGAACAGGCCCTGATGCTGCACGGATAGCGGCGTGGTGCCGAAGGCATGGCTCGCCACCACCGAGAGCGGGATCATGTCGCGCATCGCCGTGCTCACGGCCGAGCCCGTCGACGCCTGGGTGCGGCCGGTGACCGCGATCTGGTTGAGGCGCTGGTTGCGCACCGGGTCGTTGGCGATGTCCGCGGCGGTGGTGGTGGTGTCGGCGCCGGTCGAGACGGTGCCGGTGAGCGCGCCGCTCAGCTGCGTGGCGCTGATCGTGCCGCCGCGTGCGCTGACATAGACGGCGGCGAGCGATTCGGGATGCTCCAGATATTCCGGCGCGAGCCCCATGATGACGCTGTACTGGTTGAGCCGGTCGTAGATGGTGGACACCGCCCGCTGGCCGAACGCGTCGTAGAGCGCGCCGTTGATCTGGCTCATGCTCAGCCCGAAGCGCGCCACCGCATCGCGGTCGACGGCGAGGTTCACCTGCAGGCCGGATTCCTCGCGGTCCGAATCGATGTCGGTCAGGATCGGTTCCAGCCGCATCGCCTGCGCAACCTTCGGCGTCCACTCGCGCAGGGCGGCGAGATCGTCGCCGCGCAGGGTGAACTGATATTGCGAGCTGCTCTCGCGCCCGCCCACACGCAGGTCCTGCACCGGAAACATGAAGGTGGAGGCGCCCTCGACGGCGGCGAATTGCGGCCGCAGGCGGTCGATAACGCGGCCCGCCGAGATGCCGCGCTCACTGAGCGGCTTGAGCGTGACGTGGAGAAAGGCCGAATTGGCGCGCCCGCCCGTGGAGACGACGACGTTCTCCACCGCCGGGTCGGCGCGTATGATGCGCTCGAACTCCACGATCTTGTCGCGCAGATTGAGGAACGAGGTGCTCTGATCGGCCCGCACGCCGCCGATCAGCGCGCCCGTGTCCTGCTGCGGCAGCAGGCCCTTGGGCACGACCGTGAAGAGATGCACGTTGAGCGCCACCGTTACCAGGAGCGTGAGCACGACGAGCCAGGGATGGCGCAGCGTGATGCGCAGCGTCCGCTCGTAAAACCCGAGCACGGCCCGGCGGCCGCGCGACGGCTCCCTCTGCGCGTGGCCGCGGCGCAGGAGGCGCGCGCACATCATCGGCGTCGTGGTCAGCGAGACGACGAGCGAGACGAGGATCGTCACCGTCAGCACCACGGCGAACTCGCGGAACATGCGTCCCGGCAGCCCGCCCATCAGCAGCAGCGGGATGAACACGGCCACGAGCGACACGCTCATGGACAGCACGGTGAAGCCGACCTCCTGCGCCCCGAGGAGCGCTGCCTTCACGCGGCCCATACCCGCTTCGACGTGGCGCATGGTGTTTTCCAGCACGACGATGGCGTCGTCCACCACGAAGCCGGTGGCGATGATCAGCGCCATCAGCGAGAAGTTGTTGAGGCTGTAGCCCAGCCAGTACATCGCGCCGAAACTGACGATGAGCGACACCGGCACCGCGACGGCCGGGATGAGCGTGGCCCGCCAGTCGCGCAGGAAAAGATAGACGACGAGGATGACGAGCGCGATCGAGGCCAGAAGCGTGAACTGCACATCCACCATGGAGGCGCGGATGGTGGTGGTGCGGTCGAGCGCGATGGTGAGATCGACGCCCGCCGGCACGCTCGCCCGCAACTGCGGCAGCAGCGCCTTCACCGCATCCACCGTCTCGATGATGTTCGCGCCCGGCATGCGCGACAGCGTCAGCAGCACGGCGGGCTCGCCGTTGAACAGGGCGCGGTTGCGCACGTCCTCGACGGAATCGGTGACCGTCGCGACGTCCGCGAGGCGCACCGGCGCGTCGTTGCGCCACGCGATGATCAGCGGCCTGTAGTGCTCGGCGAGCCGGTAGGGCTCGTTGGTGTAGATCTGCCAGCGCCTCGCGCCGTATTCGATCATGCCCTTGGGGCTGTTGGCGTTGGCGGCGGTGAGCGCGGCACGGACATCCTCGAGCCCGATGCCGTGGTGGAAGAGGGCGGTGGGGTTGATGTCCACCCGCACCGCGGGCAGGGAGCTGCCGCTGATGCTGACCTGGCCGATGCCCTTCACCTGCGACAGCTTTTGCGACAGCACCGTCGAGGCCGTGTCGTAGAGCTGGCCGAGGCCGAGCGTCTTCGAGGTCAGCGCGATGAGCATGACCGGCGCATCGGCGGGGTTCGCCTTGCGATAGGTGGGGTTGGAGCGCATGGCGGCGGGCATGTCCGCGCGCGCCGCCGACAGCGCGGCCTCCACGTCGCGCGCCGCGCCGTCGATGTCGCGGTCGAGCCCGAACTGCAACACGATGCGTGTCGAACCCTGCTGGCTCGACGAGGTGATCTCGGTGATGCCGGCGATCTGCCCCAGATGCCGCTCCAGCGGCGTCGCCACGCTGGTGGCCATGATCTCGGGGCTCGCGCCGGCCATGGAGGCCGACACCATGATGGTGGGGAAATCGACCTGCGGCAGGGGTGCGACGGGCAGGCGGAAATAGGCCAGCATGCCAGCGAGCGCCAGCCCGATGGTGAGCAGCGTCGTCGCCACCGGCCGGCGGATGAAGGGCGCGGAGATGTTCACGGCAAGGCCCTCTCCGGCGCGGGGTCGTCCGGATCCTCCTCATCCGGCTCCCACAGGTCCTGCCGGCCGCCGCCGAACGTCCGCGCCAGCCGGTCGAAGGCGAGATAGATGACCGGCGTCGTGAACAGCGTCAGCACCTGGCTGACGATGAGGCCGCCCACGATGGTGATGCCGAGCGGCTGGCGCAGCTCCGAACCCGCGCCCTCGCCGAGCATCAGCGGCAGGCCGGAGAACAGGGCCGCGAAGGTCGTCATCAGGATGGGGCGGAAGCGCAGCAGGCATGCCTCGAAGATCGCATCGCGCGCCGACAGGCCGCGGCTGCGCTCGGCATCGAGCGCGAAGTCGATCATCATGATGGCGTTCTTCTTGACGATGCCGATCAGCAGCACGATGCCGATGATGCCGATGATGTCGAGTTCCCGCTCCAGCCAGATGAGCGCCAGCAGCGCGCCAAGCCCCGCCGAGGGCAGCGTCGAGAGGATCGTCAACGGATGGATGTAGCTCTCGTAGAGCACGCCGAGCACGATATACATCGCCATGACCGAGGCGATGAGCAGCAGCACCTGGCTGACGATCGCCGCCTCGAAGGCGAGCGCCGCGCCCTGAAACGAGGTCGTGACGCTCGCCGGCAGGCCCATGCTGGCGGCGGTCGCGCGGATGACCTCCACCGCCTCGCCCAGCGCCACGCCCGGCGCGAGATTGAACGAGATGGTCGCGGTGGGGAACTGGCTGCGGTGGTTGATCTGCAGCGGCGCCAGCCGCTCGGTGACGGTCGCGATGGCCGACAGCGGCACCTGCCCGCCGCCCGCCGACGGCAGGTAGATGTCGCGCAGCGACTCGGGCCTGAACCGCATGGCGGGATCCGCCTCGAGGATGACGCGGTACTGGTTCGCCTGCGTGAAGATGGTGGAGACGATCCGCTGCCCGAAGGCTGAATAGAGCGCGTTGTCGACGGTCGCCGAGGTAATGCCGTAGCGCGCCGCCGTGTCGCGGTCGATGGAGACCTGCGCGGCGAGCCCGCGCTCCAGCAGGTTGCTCGTCACGTCCGCAAGCTGCGGCAGGGCGGAGAGCGCCTCCACCATGCGCGGCACCCATGCGGAGAGCACCTCGGGGTCCGCGTCGTCGAGCACGAACTGGTATTGGGTGCGGCTGAAGGTGGAGTCGGTGGTGAGATCCTGCACCGGCTGCAGGAACAGGCCGATGCCGGGCACCGACGCCGCGGCGGCAGTAATCTCGCGCGCGATCGCGGCGGCGGAACGGGTGCGCTCGCTGCGCGGCTTCAGCTCGATCTGGAACCGGCCGGTGTTGAGCGTGAGGTTTGTGCCATCTACACCGATATATGAGGTAACGCCGGCAACATCCTCGTGTTTCAGGATGATATCGGAAAGTCGTTGCTGCCTTTCGGCCATGCCGGCGAACGAAATCGATTGTTCGGCCTCGGACACGCCCTGGATCAGGCCGGTGTCCTGCACCGGGAAGAAGCCCTTCGGCACGACGATATAGAGCCACACCGTCAGCGCCAGCGTGCCGGCGGCGACAATGAGCGTCAGCCAGCCGTGATCGAGCACGACATTGAGCACCCGGCCGTAGACGGCGATGAGCCCGTCGAACCAGCCGCGCCGCTCCCGCTGCCGGTGGCTGACCCGGCGCAGGATCTTCGCGCACAGCATCGGCACCAGTGTCAGCGAGACCACGCCGGAAATGAGGATGGTGACGGCCAGCGTGACGGCGAACTCGCGAAACAGCCGCCCCACCACATCGGCCATGAACAGCAGCGGGATCAGCACCGCGATGAGCGAGAAAGTCAGCGAGACGATGGTGAAGCCGATCTGCCGCGCGCCCTTCAGCGCGGCGTTGAGCGGCGTCTCGCCCTTCTCCAGATAGCGGGCGATGTTCTCGATCATCACGATGGCGTCGTCGACGACGAAGCCGGTGGCGATGGTCAGCGCCATCAGCGACAGGTTGTTGAGGCTGAAACCGGCGAGATACATCACCGCGAACGTGCCGACGAGCGACAGCGGCACGGACAGGCTCGGGATGATCGTTGCCGGAATATTGCGCAGGAACAGGAAGATGACGAGCACCACGAGGCCGATCGCCGTCATCAGCTCCACCTGCACGTCGTGCACCGAGGCGCGGATGGTCTCGGTGCGGTCCGACATCACCGCCACGTCGACGGAGGCGGGCAGCGTCTGGGTGAGCGAAGGCAGCAGCGCGCGGATGTTGTCGACCACGTCGATGACGTTCGCCCCCGGCTGGCGACGGATGTTGACGAGGATCGCGGGCACGCCGTCGGCCCACGCGCCGAGACGGTCGTTCTCCGCGCCCTCGATCACCTCCGCGACATCGGACAGGCGCACGGGCGCTCCGTTCCGGTAGGCGACGACGACGGCGCGGAAATCGTCTATATTCCTCAACTGATCGTTTGACTGAACGGAATAAGCTCTTTTGGGACCGTCGAAATTACCCTTCGGCGTGTTGACGTTGGCATTGCCGATGGTCGAGCGCAGATCGTCGATGTTGAGGCCGTAGGCGGCGAGCGCCAGCGTATTGGCGCGCACGCGCACGGCCGGCCGCTGGCCGCCGGCGAGCGTCACCAGGCCCACGCCCGAGACCTGCGAGATCTTCTGCGCCAGCCGCGTGTCGACCATGTCCTGCACCTGCGTCAGCGGCAGGGTGGCGGAGGTGATGGCAAGCGTCATCACCGGCGCGTCGGCGGGGTTGACCTTGGCAAAGATCGGCGGCGCGGGAAGATCGGAGGGCAGGAGGTTGCCGGCCGCGTTGATGGCCGCCTGCACCTGCTGGCCGGCGACGTCGAGGCCGAGATCGAGATCGAACTGCAACGTGACGACGGACGCGCCCGCCGCGCTCGTGGAGGACATCTGCCTGAGCCCCGGCATCTGGCCGAGCTGGCGCTCCAGCGGCGCGGTGACGGCGGAGACCATCACCTCCGGCGAAGCGCCGGGATAGAAGGTCTGCACTTGGATGGTGGGGTAGTCGACCTCCGGCAGCGCGGCGAGCGGCAGTTGGCGGAACGAGACGATGCCGACGATGAGCAGCGCCACCATCATCAGGGTGGTCGCCACCGGCCGCAGGATGAAAGGGCGCGAGATGTTCATGGTCGCCTCTTCATGGCCGCGACGTCGCCGCCTCCACGGGGCTCACGGCGCGACGCCGGGCGGCGGGCGCTGGCCCGAAGGGCCGTTCCCCGGCGCGTTCCCCTGCGGCGCTCGGCGCGGCCGCTGCTGGTCTCCCTGCGGCGGCGTCGTTTCCGACACGACGGGGCGATCGCCCGGCAGCGCGACCTGCATGCCGTCACGCAGGCGGTCGGAGCCGTCCGTCACCACGAGATCGCCGGGCGCGAGGCCGTCCACGACCGTCACCGTGTCGGAGGTGGCGTAACCGGTGGTGATCGGACGGATGCTGACGGTCTTGCTCTCCGGATCGACGAGCCAGGCATAGGTGCCCGGCGCACCGGTGAGGCGGGCGGAGGCGGGGATCGTCACCGCGTCCTCGATCGTGTCGACCAACAGCTCCACGTTCACGAACTGGTTCGGGAACAGACTTTCGTCGTCGTTGTCGAAGATGGCGCGCAGGCGGATCGTGCCCGTGCTCATGTCGATCTGGTTGTCGATGGTCGCAAGCCGCCCCTCGGCGAGCTTGTGCACGCGGTTGCGGTCGTAGAGGGTCACGGGTAGCGTCTGGCCCGCCGCGAGCCGCCGGTTGATCGGCGGCAACTGGTCCTCCGGCACGCTGAACAGCACCGATATCGGCTTCATCTGGGTGATGGTGACGAGGCCGTTCGCGTCGCCGGCCTGGGCGTAGTTGCCCTCGTCTACCAGCCGCAGCCCCGCACGGCCGCTGATGGGCGCGGTGGTGCGCGTGTATTCGAGGTTGAGCTCCGCCGTCGAGACCGCGGCGGCGCTGGCGCGCACGGTCGCCTCGAGCTGGCGCACGGTCGCCGTCTGGGTGTCGAGCTGCTGGCGGGCGATCGCGTTCTGCCGGACCAGCGACCGATACCTTTCGAGGTCGATCTGCGCGTTCGTCAGCTCGGCCTGATCGCGGGCGAGCTGGCTTTTCGCCTGTTCGAGCGCAAGCTGGTAGGGGCGGGGATCGACTTCCGCCAGCAGGGAGTCCTTCTCGACATGCTGGCCTTCGGAAAAGACGACGCGCGTGAGCTGCCCGGTGACGCGGGTGCGGGCGGTGACGGTCGCAAGCGGCGTGACCGTCCCGAGCGCCTGCAGGGTCACCGGCATGTCGTGCCGCGCGACGGCGGCGGCCTCCACCGGCACGCCCCCCGGCGGACCGCCGCGGCCGAACCGGCCCGGCCCGGTCTGCGTGGACGGGTCGGGCCGCCCGTACAGGACGACGGCCGCAACCGCCGCCGCCAGCACCACGAGCCAGACGAAGCGCACCAGCCACGGCCGCTTCCGGCCGGACGTAGCCGTGCGGTCATCGCCCTCAAGATCCGGGTCTTGCCGAGGCCCCGCAGGTGACAGCATCTGCCGCTCCCAGAGCATGATCCCCGCGGGCGGATGCCGCCTTCCGGAGAAAATCATGCATAAACAATAGACCGACCGGGATGGCGCTTCTGCGAAAGGTCATCCCGGCCCGATGCGCCTCGCCCACCGCAGCGCGCATCCCGCGCACGACCGGTAAAGCTGGGCGGATCAACCGGTTAAGGTGCCGGCAGCCATCGCCGCCGATGGCCCGTCCGCGCACCCGACGTCAAAAGCTATGACCCGATGCGGACCACCCAGGCAAGGCTTTTCGGGCGTCACCAGATTAAACATTGCTCATGTTGGCACACCATTGTGGCAAGCTATTGCCCGCTCCCGGGCAGTGGCGCAACTTCCCGCTTTGCATCGCAGCGGCATAGCTGTTACGCTCGCGTCAACGTGCAATGCGGGGATCGTCCCCGCAGACGGGCAGCGATCGGCGGTTTCGCCGCCGCGAGCATCCCGATGGGAACATGGGCCGTGACGGTCGACGATGAAGCTGGTTGCAGCTACAGCGGGACCACGGTCGAGCTGACTGATGAGTGTCAGAGGCGCGGCGTGGTCGCGATTGCGGAAACGTGTGTGCCCGATGCGAAGGGATCGCGCGGGCAAGGGCCGCGCTTTGACCGGCACCATTCCGACCGGCATCACCCTGATCGGCACCATCCTGATCGGCACCGTGGCGGCCGCGAGGGATCGCGCGGGGCGCGCACCTATGCGGCGCTCGATCTCGGAACCAACAATTGCCGCCTGCTGGTGGCGGAGCCGACGCGCGACAGTTTTCGCGTCGTTGACGCATTTTCGCGCATCGTCCGGCTGGGCGAGGGCCTGACCAGCCTCAACCGCCTCGGCGACGACGCCATCTTCCGCGCCATCGAGGCGCTCAAGGTCTGCCGCGCCAAGATGGACGCGCGGCGCGTCGGGCGCGCCCGTCTCATCGCGACCGAGGCCTGCCGCGCCGCCGTCAACGGGCAGGATTTCATCGACAGGGTCGCGAGCGAGACCGGCCTCGCGCTCGAAATCGTGGACCGCAAGACCGAGGCGCTGCTCGCGGTCGCGGGCTGCACCGGCCTTGCCGATCCGCGCGCGGAAAGCGTGATCGTTTTCGATATCGGCGGCGGCTCGACGGAGATCGTCTGGACCACCGCGCGCCGCCGTCACGGCCATGGCCACGGTCACGGGGGCGGACAGGTTCCGCACCGCAGCGGATACCCGCGCCAGCCGGTCGCTCCGCGGGCGAACGGCGATCATCGCGTCAGGGCGTGGGAATCGCTGCCGCTCGGGGTCGTCACGCTGGCGGAGCGGTTCGGCGGCGTGGAGGTGACGCGGGACATATTCGCCGCCATGGTGCGCGAGGTCGAACGCCACCTCGCCTCGTTCGCCCGCAAGGCAAACCATGCGCCGCGCATGCGCGGCTTCCACCTCCTCGGCACGTCCGGCACCGTCACCACGATCGCCGGCGTCCACCTCGATCTGCCCCGCTACGACCGGCGGCAGGTGGACGGACTGTGGATGAACGACGCCGATGTCGCCGAGATGATCGAGTTCCTCGCCGGTTGTTCGTATGCGCAGCGTGTGTCGAATCCCTGCATCGGCGCGGACAGGGCCGATCTGGTGCTGGCCGGATGCGCCATCCTGGAGGCCATCCGCCGCGCCTTTCCGGCGCCGCGCCTGCGCGTCGCCGACAGGGGGCTGCGCGAGGGGATCCTGCTCAACATGATGCAGGAAGACAACGTGTGGAACAGGAGGCCGTCGAGTTGAGCGCCGCCGGCAAGGGAAAGGGCGGTTCCGGCAAGGGCACCGCGAGCGACGGCGTGCGGTCGCTGAAGGTGCGGGTGAAGACGGCCGCCAAGCGCTCTGTCGCATCGGCCCGCTGGCTGGAGCGCCAGTTGAACGACCCCTATGTCGCGCGCGCGAAGCGCGAGGGTTACCGTTCGCGCGCGGCGTTCAAGCTGCTGGAGATCGATGAGAAGTTCGGGCTGCTGAAGCCGGGGCAGCGCGTCGTCGACCTCGGAGCCGCGCCCGGCGGCTGGTCGCAGGTGGCGGCCCGCAAGGTCGGCGTCGCCGCCGGCAAGGGCAGGGTGGTCGGCATCGATCTGCTGGAGATCGAGCCGCTTCCCGGCGTCGATTTCATCCAGCTCGACTTTCTCGCCCCCGAAGCGCCCGACCGCCTGATCGACCTGCTCGGCGGCCCGGCGAACGTCGTGCTCTCCGACATGGCGGCAAACGCCACCGGCCACAAAAAGACCGATCACCTCAGGATCATGGGGCTTGCCGAAACCGCGCTCGACTTCGCGCGGCAGGTGCTGGCGCCCGGCGGCGTGTTCCTGGCCAAGGTGCTGCAGGGCGGCACGGAGAACGCGCTGCTTGCCGACATGAAACGGGATTTCGCGGTGGTGCGCCACGTCAAGCCGGCGGCGAGCCGCAGCGACTCGTCGGAACTCTACGTACTCGCCACGGGCTATCGCGGCCGGTCCTTCCTGCCCGAGACGCCGGACGACGGCGCCTGAACACCGGCGCGCCGCGATTCCGGCGCCAAGCTGATTCCGGCGCCAAGGCAATTTTTGCGCCTGGTCAATCCTGATCCCGAAAAATGGCAGTAATCGCTAGGATTAGCCAAGATCACGGCGTTTGCCAAGCTCCGGGGAGACGGTTTTTCCTGAAACCATCTGAGACAAGAGTCTAGGTTGCGCAACCTGTGCGCTTGGAACATACCTCGTATGAACGTCGATCCGACTACACCATGATCGGCCGAACCGGCAGGCAGCCGCGCGACGCGTCGCGCGCGGCAGACGCCAAAAAGCGGAACGGGCAAGCCCGTCCGCACAGATTCGCATGAATCTGACATATGGTTACGAGGAGGATACCCTAGATGGACACGTCCGTGGCCGCACGTATTGCGGCCGATCCCAATTATCAAATACTGAAATCGACGCGATCCCGATTTGGCTGGTCGCTGACGATCGCCACTCTCGTCGTGTATTACGGCTTCATCCTGCTGATCGCCTTCGGCAAGAACCTGCTGGCGATTCCCCTGGGAAGCGGCGTCATGACGCTCGGTATTCCGATCGGCTTCGGGGTGATCATCTTCACCGTCGTGGTCACCGCCATCTACGTGAGGCGGGCCAACAGCGAATTCGACGTGCTTTCCGAGAAGGTGAAGCAGGAGGCGCTGAAATGAATCGCGTCGCCGACAACGTCTTCAAGACCCTCTCCCTTGCGGCGCTCGTTTGCGCGCCGACGCTTGCCTTCGCCGCGCCCGACATCGGTCCGGCCGAGCAGCAGCCCACCAACTGGACGGCGATCATCATGTTTGCCGTCTTCGTGATCGCCACGCTCTACATCACCAAGTGGGCGGCCTCGCGGACCAAGTCTGCGGCGGACTTCTACACCGCCGGCGGCGGCATCACCGGCTTCCAGAACGGCCTCGCCATCGCAGGCGACTACATGTCGGCGGCCTCGTTCCTCGGTATTTCGGCAGCGGTGATGGCGTCGGGCTATGACGGCCTCATCTACTCGATCGGCTTCCTCGTCGGCTGGCCGGTCATCACCTTCCTGATGGCGGAGCGGCTGCGCAACCTCGGCAAGTTCACCTTCGCCGACGTCGCCGCCTTCCGCTTCTCCCAGACGCCGGTGCGCATCTTCGCCGCCTCGGGCACGCTCGTCGTCGTCGCCTTCTATCTCATCGCGCAGATGGTCGGCGCGGGCCAGCTCATCAAGCTGCTGTTCGGCCTCGAATACTGGATCGCGGTGGTGATCGTCGGCGTGCTGATGATGGTCTACGTGCTGTTCGGCGGCATGACCGCCACCACCTGGGTGCAGATCATCAAGGCCTGCCTGCTGCTGGGCGGCGCGACCTTCATGGCCTTCATGGTGCTGTGGAACTACGGCTTCAGCCCGGAGCGCCTGTTCGCGGCCGCCGTCGACGTCAAGACGGGCATCGCCGCAGAAGCGGGCGCCGGCGCCGAGGAAGCACGGGCGAGTGGCCTGTCGATCATGGCGCCGGGCAACTTCATCACCGATCCGATCTCGGCCATCTCGTTCGGCATGGCGCTGATGTTCGGCACGGCGGGCCTGCCGCATATCCTGATGCGCTTCTTCACCGTGCCGAGCGCCAAGGAAGCGCGCAAGTCGGTGATGTGGGCGACGGGCTGGATCGGCTACTTCTATCTGCTCACCTTCATCATCGGCTTCGGCGCCATCACCTTCGTGCTGACCAACCCGTCGTTCCTCGACGCCGGCGGCGGCCTGCTGGGCGGCAGCAACATGGCGGCGGTTCACCTGGCGCAGGCGGTGGGCGGCAATATCTTCCTCGGCTTCATCTCGGCCGTGGCGTTCGCGACCATCCTCGCCGTGGTGGCCGGACTGACGCTCTCCGGCGCGTCCGCCGTGTCGCACGACATCTATTCGACCGTGCTCAAGGGCGGCAAGGCCGACAGCGCGTCGGAACTCCGGGTGTCGCGCATCACGACGGTGACGCTGGGCGTGCTGGCGATCGCTCTCGGCATCGCCTTCGAGAAGCAGAACATCGCGTTCATGGTGTCGCTCGCGTTCGCCATCGCCGCGTCGGCCAACTTTCCGGTGCTGTTCCTGTCGATCCTGTGGAAGGACACGACGACGAAGGGCGCCGTCATCGGCGGCTTCCTCGGCCTGATCTCCTCCGTGGTGCTGACGGTGCTGTCGCCGTCGGTGTGGGAAGCGACGCTCGGCAACCCGAAGGGCTCGGCGCTGTTCCCCTACACCTCGCCGGCGTTGTTCTCGATGACGATCGGGTTCGTGGGCATCTGGCTGTTCTCGGTGCTCGACAGGGGCAAGCGCGCGCGGCTCGACCGCGAGGGCTTCCTGGCGCAGCAGGTCCGCTCGGAGACGGGCATTGGCGCCGCCCAAGCTTCCTCCCACTGAGCCTCCTCCCAACGATCCGCATTCCCTCCCGCCGGAAAACGCTCCGGCGGGAGGCCCCGCTTCCCGGGACGAAGTCGGTCCCCCCGCCGCGGGGCGGGCCGGTTTCGCGCGTGAGCGGCGCGAGCTCGCGTCGCTGATGACGGCACGGGTGCGCGACGCCCACATCCGCCAGCCCCTCATCGTGGACGGCGGGATGGACCTCGTGAGCGTCTGCCGCCTGCTTTCCGAGCGCGGGATCGGCGATGCGCTGGTGCGCGACGGCGCGCGGCTCGGCGTCTTCACCACCACCAATCTGCGCGACGCGCTGCTGCGGCCCGAGCCACCCTCGGTGCTTCCCGTCAGCGCCGTCTCGTCGTTCGAGACGGTGTCGGTGTCGCTCGACGACGAGCTCTATCGCGCGCTGATCCTGATGTTGCGCCACCGCATCCATCGTGTCATCGTGATGGATGGCGAGGAGGTGGCGGGCTTGTTGAGCCAGTACGACCTGATGGCCTTCATGGCGCGCCACTCGCAGCTCACGACGCTGCAGGTGGCGGAAGCGCCCGATATCGCCGCCCTGCAGGCCGCCGCCCGCCAGGTCGACAGCCTGATCGCCGTTCTGCACGAGGACGGCGTGCGCGTCGACGTGATCGCCCGGCTCGTCGGCGCGCTGAACCGCCAGATCTTCGACAGGTTGTGGCAGCTTCTCGCGCCCGAGGAGCTGCGCGCCAACTCCTGTCTGATCGTCATGGGCAGCGAGGGGCGCAGCGAGCAGATCGTCAAGACGGATCAGGACAACGCCCTGCTGCTGCGCGACGGTTTCGCCCACCCCGATCTCGAAAAGGTCACGGAGGCGTTCACCGCGGCGCTGATTTCCCTGGGCTACCCGCCTTGCCCCGGCGGCATCATGCTGAGCCGTCCGCTCTGGCGCCAGTCCGTGGCCGATTTCAGCGCGACGCTGGCGCGCTGGATCCACGGCGGCGATCCCGAGGGGCCGATGAACCTCGCCATCTTCCTCGATGCGGCGGCTGTGGCCGGAGACGAAACGCTGCTTGACGCGGCGCGCGCGCGCGTCGACAAACTGCTGATGAACGACGACGGCTATTATGCCCGCTTCGCGGCCGCCATCGAGCAGTTCGACAGCGGCGGCTGGTGGTCGCGCCTGCCGGGGCTTTCCGGCCGTGCCGCGGCGCAGATCGACCTGAAGAAGCGCGGCCTGTTCCCGCTGGTGCACGGCGTGCGGGCGCTGGCGCTGCAATATCGCACCGGCGGGACCTCCACCGTGGCGCGGGTCGCGGCGCTCGAATCGGCCGGCCATATCGACGCGTCGTTCTCCCGCGACCTCACCGACGCGCTGCATTTCCTGATAGGGCTGAAACTCACCAGCAATCTGCGCCAGATAGCGGAAGGCCGCGCGCCCGACACCATGGTGCGCCTTGAGGATCTGGGCACGCTCGACCGGCAGGCGCTCAAGGATTCGCTCGCCATCGTCCGCCGCTTCCGCCAGTGGCTCCGCCTGCACTACCGGCTCGATGTGCTCTGAGGGGGCGCCCAAGGGGATGCAAAGAGGGTTGCAAAGGGGGGTGCCATGACCACGCGTATCTCGCTCGTGCTGAGCGCTATCGCTTTGCTCCTGCTGAACTTTCCGCTCATTCTCATCTGGGATCGCGATATCGCCGTCGCCGGGTTGCCGCTGCTGCCCGTCGCGCTGTTCGGCATCTGGGCGGCACTGATCGTGCTCGTCGCCGTCATGGGGGAGGCGCGCCCGCCGCGCCGTCCGCCTTCCGCGGGTTGAGGGATCATGTCCGCCCCGCTCATTCTCGGCGTCTCGTTCGGCTATCTGCTGCTGCTGTTCGCGGTCGCGGCCTACGCCGACCGCCGTGCGGCGGAGGGTCGCTCGGTGATCGGCAGCGGGCTGGTCTACGGCCTGTCGCTCGGCGTCTATTGCACGGCCTGGACCTACTTCGGCAGCGTCGGGCAGGCGGCGACGAGCGGCGTGTGGTTCCTGCCGACCTATCTCGGCCCGATGCTGGCGATGCTGCTCGCCGGCGTCGTCATCCTGCGGATGATCCGCATCGCCCGCACCTACCGCATTACCTCCATTGCCGACTTCATCGCCAGCCGCTATGGCAAGAGCCCGCTGCTCGCTGCCCTTGTGACGCTGATCACGGTGGTGGGGATCGTGCCCTATATCGCCCTGCAACTGGAGGCGGTTTCCACCGGCTACCGGCTGATGACGGCAGCCGAGGGGGGCGAGGGCGCATCCGCCTGGTGGCGGGATACGGCGTTCTACATCGCGCTGGCGCTCGCCGCCTTCACCATCCTGTTCGGCACGCGCCATCTCGACAGTGCCGAACGCCACGAGGGCATGGTGGCCGCCATCGCCTTCGAGTCCATGGTGAAGCTCGCGGCGTTCCTGGCCGTGGGTGCCTTCGTCACCTGGGGGCTGTTCGCCGGCCCGGCCGACATCTGGGAGCGGGCGCAGCAGGTGCCCGAGCTGCGCGATCTGGGGCGGCTCGGTGCCGGCAGCGGCGCGGGCGGCTTCGCGCACGCCCAGTGGTTCGCGATGATCCTGCTCGCCACGCTGTCCGTGCTGCTGCTGCCGCGCCAGTTCCAGATGATGGTGGTCGAGTGCGTGGACGAGCGGCATCTGAAGCGCGCTGCCTGGGTGTTTCCGGCCTATCTTTTCCTGATCAACATCTTCGTCCTGCCCATCGCCATCGGCGGCCAGCTCCATTTCGGGCGCGACACGGTCAATCCCGACACGTTCGTTCTGCTGCTGCCGCTGGCGGAAGGCGCGCGGCTTCTGGCGCTCTTCGTCTATGTGGGCGGGCTGTCGGCGGCGACCGCCATGCTGATCGTCGAGACCATCGCCATCTCCACCATGCTGTGCAACGATCTCGTCATGCCGGCCCTGTTCCGCTGGCGCGGCTTCGGCGCGCGCGTGGACGGCGAGCTCACCGGCCTGCTGCTCAACATCCGCCGGGTGTCGATCCTCGGCATCCTGCTGCTGGGCTATGTCTATTTTCGCGTGGCCGGCGGCGGGCACGAGCTCGTCAGCATCGGCCTCATCAGCTTCGCGGCGGTGGCCCAGTTCGCGCCGGCGCTGTTCGGGGGCATGTTCTGGAAGGACGGCACGCGGCTTGGTGCGTTCGGTGGCCTCGTCGGCGGGTTCTGCGTCTGGGCCTACACGCTGATGCTGCCCTCGTTCGCCCGCTCGGGCTGGATATCGGCCGATTTCGTCGCCCACGGACCGTGGGGGCTCGATCTTCTCGCGCCGGAAGCGCTGTTCGGGGTCGCGGGGCTCGACAACATCACCCACGCGCTGCTCTGGAGCCTGCTGATCAACGGCGGCCTCTATGTCGGCCTGTCGCTGTGGCGGGCGCCCACCGCGCGCGAGACCAGCCAGGCGCTGCTCTTCGTGGACATCATGAAGCGCGGCCACGACGGCGGCGAGGCCCCGGTGTTCTGGCGCGGCCGGGCGCGGATCGCCGACCTCAAGGCGTTGGCCGTGCGCGTGCTCGGGGAGGAGCGCGGCGGGTTGCTGTTCGCGGGCGAAGGCGGGTCCGCGCCCGGCGGTCCGCTGGCGGATGCGCGCCTCGTCGACCGCGTCGAGCGCCAGCTCGCGGGGGCGGTGGGTTCGGCCTCGGCGCGGGTGCTGGTGGCATCCGTCGTCGAGGAGGAGGCGCTCGACATCGACGACGTCATTGCCATCCTCGACGAGGCGACGGAGCTGCGCGCCGCCAACGAGAAGCTGAAAAGCCTCGACCAGCTGAAGGACGATTTCATCTCCTCCGTCACCCACGAGCTGCGCACGCCGCTGACCTCGATCCGGGCGCTGAGCGAACTCATGCTCGACACGCCGGACATGGATGAGGCGCAGCGCACCGAATTTCTCGGCATCGTGGTGGCGGAGAGCGAGCGTCTGAGCCGGCTGGTCAACCAGGTGCTCGACATGGCCAAGCTCGAGTCGGGCCATGCCGAATGGCACACCAGCGACGTCGACATGCGCGCGCTGATCCTCTCGGCGGTGGGCGGGATGGCGGGGCTCTTCGCGGAGCGCGGCACCGAGGTGGTGACGGAGCTGCCCGACGCGGTGCCGCCGATCCGCGCCGATGCCGACCGGCTGACGCAGGTGCTGCTGAACCTGCTGTCGAACGCGGTGAAATTCGTGCCCGAGGGCAGCGGGCGGATCGTGGTATCGCTTGCCGTGAATGACGATCACCTCGTCGTGCGGGTGCGCGACAACGGGCCGGGCGTGCCGCCCGCCGATCGCGCTCACGTGTTCGAGCGCTTCCGCCAGGGCGGCGACGCGCTGACGCGTCCGTCCGGCACCGGGCTCGGGCTTCCGATCAGCCGCCGGATCGTCCATCGTCTGGGCGGCGAGATGTGGCTTGAATCGGAGCCGGACCAAGGGGTAAGCCAGAAGTCGGGCCAAGAGTCGCAGCAAGAGTCGGGCCAGGGGGCATGCTTCGGCTTCCGGCTGCCGTTGCCGCCCGCGCGGGAAACGACAGGAGCGGAAAGAACAGAATCGGGGAGGACGGAACAATGAGCGCCACGGTGCTGATCGCCGACGATGAGCCGAACATCGTCATTTCGCTTGAGTTCATGATGAAGCGCGAGGGGCACCGCGTGCTGGTGGCGCGCGACGGAACGCAGGCGCTGGCGCTGATCCGCAGCGAGAAGCCGGCGCTGGTGCTGCTCGACGCCACCATGCCCGAACTCTCGGGATTCGACGTGTGCGAGGCGGTGCGCGCCGATCCCGAGATCGCCGGAACCCGCATCCTGATGCTGACCGCAAAGGGCCGCGAGACCGATGTCGCGCGCGGCCTCGGCGCGGGGGCGGACGCCTATGTCACCAAGCCCTTCGCGACGCGCGAGCTTCTGGAGCGGGTGCGGGAGATGCTGGCGTGAGACGCGATCGCCGCAGTTCCCGCGCTCATCTGCCGCTGCTGCTGATCGTGCCCGGCGTGCTGTTGGCGGCGTGGGAGGCGGTCGCGCTGTTTCTGGTGTTTTCCGGCTCCGATCCGGCCGCGCGGCCGACGTTGCTCGCGGCGCTCGCCGGACAGGCGCCGGTGCTCGTCGTCTGGTGGCTCGCGGCGGCGGGGGCGGCGGCGTTCGGCCTCTACCACCTGTATGATGCCTTCATCGCCGGGCCGGCCCGGCTCGCGGACGCAACCCGCGTGCTCGCCGGCGATCCGCTCGCGCCCGCGCTTCCGGCGCAGGAGAACGCCACGCTGGGGACGTTGACGGAAGCGATCAACGCCTTGGCCGGACGCAACCGCGCGCTGCGCCATGAAATGGATGAGCGCATCGCCGCCGCGAGCCGGGCCGTCGCCTATCAGCGCGACCAGCTCGCGGCGCTGATGGCCGAGCTCGAACAGGGCGTCATCGTCTGCAATCTCGAAGGCCGCATCCTGTTCTACAACCAGAGGAGCAGCGCGCTGTTCGCGCCCTCGGGCGGCACGGTGGGGCTCGGGCGGTCCGTCGATACGCTGCTCGACGCGGCGCTCATCGCCCACGCGCGCGAGGGGCTTGAACGGGGAACGGTCGGCGGCGCGCCGGCGCGTTTCGTGACCGGCCTTCCCGATGGCCACCTGCTGCGGGTGAGCATGGCGGGCGTGCGCCCGGCCGGCGAAGATGGCGGCGACGGCAGCGGCGGTGCCGCCGCGCTGACGGGCTTCGTGCTGCTGATCGACGACATCACCGAGGACCACCGCGCCCACGCCAGCCGCGACGCCCGGCTGCTGGCGCTCACCGAGGCGAGCCGCGCCTCGCTCGCGGCCATGCAGGCGGCGCTCGACCTTCTGGACTATCCCGACCTCGCCGAGGACGAACGGGCGCGTTTCCAGGCCATCGTCCGCGACGAGGTGGCGGCCATGAGCGCCCGGCTGGAGACGCTGGCGGCGGACGCGTCCGAGGACCTGAAAGGCCGCTGGCCCCTGCAGGACATGCTGGGCACGGACCTCATCGCCGCCGCTGCACGCCGGATCGCCGCGACCTCGGGGCTCGTGGCGGAGAACGACGCGGCGCAGGGGCTGTGGCTGCGGGTGGACAGTTTCGCCATCATCAGCGCGCTGGCCTTTCTGGTCGCCCGGCATGGCGCGCGCGCGCAAGATCCGCGGCTTTGGCTGCGGCTGCGGCGCGCGGGCGCGCGGGCGCATCTCGATCTGCTGTGGCGGGGCGAGGGGCCCGATCCCGCGACCGGCTGGCAGACGGAGCCGATGGAGGTCGGGGACGAGCGCCTGCCGCTCACGGTGCGCGACGTCGCCGAGCGGCACGGCGGCGAAGTGTGGTTCGGCCGCGAGGGCGGCGACCGTTTCGTGCGCTTCCTGCTGCCGCTGGCGGCCGGCGCGCCGGCGATGCCCGCCGCGCCGCCGGGCAGCCGCCCGGTCTATTACGATTTCGACCTGTTCAAGGCCAGCGCCGCAAGTCGCGCGCTCGACGAGCGGCCGCTCACCGACATCAGCTACACGGTCTTCGACACCGAGACGACGGGGCTCGACCCCGCGGGCGGTGACGAGATACTCCAGATCGGCGCGACCCGCATCGTCAACGGCCGGCTGCTCGAGGGCGAATGCTTCGACCGGCTCGTCGACCCCGGCCGCTCCATCCCGGAGGCGTCGATCCCGATCCACGGTATCACGCCCGACATGGTGCGCGGCAAACCGCCGATCGGCGAGGTGCTGCCGGCGTTCCACGCCTTCGCCGCCGACACGGTGCTGGTGGGGCACAACGTGGCCTTCGACATGCGCTTCCTGCAGATGAAGGAGGCGGCGACCGGCATCCGCTTCGACCAGCCGGTGCTGGATACGCTGCTGCTCGCCTCGATCGTGCATCCGCGCGAGGACGCGCACGGGCTGGAGGCGATGGCGGCGAGGCTCGGCATCGACATCGCCGCCCGCCACAGCGGCAAGGGCGACGCGTTGATGACCGCCGCCGTCTTCCTCAAGCTGCTGCCGCTCCTCGCCGAGAAGGGAATCACCACCCTGGGCGAGGCCCGCGCGGCTTCCGCCAACTCCTTCTACGCCCGGCTGAAATACTAGAGCGCTTTCCGAGCAGATGGAAATCTGACCGATAAGAATTCGCTCGAAATCAGGAAGCGAGAGCATTTCAGCGTTTCCTTGAAACGATGAAATGCTCTCGCGGATCACGCCACCTGCAGCGCCGGGTGGCTTCCGGCCAGTTCCCCGGCGACGCGCAGCGTGGTGTCGAGCGTGGTTTCGCTGTGGCTGCCGATGGCGTCGGTCGCCGGAAAATCGGTGCGACAATGCCCGCCGCGGCTTTCCCGCCGCAGAAGTGCGCCGGTGGCGACCATCAGCGCGACCGCGGCGCGGTCATCGCGCCCGTCGATGGCGAGATCGTGGAGCCGGCGCACGGCGCGGGAGAGGCCCCCGGCGTCGCGCACCACGCCGACCGTTTCATCCATCAGCGCGCGGATGTCCCTGCCGGCATCGGGTGCAGGGCGGCGCGGGGCGGACGACGCGGGCAGGGGGGAGCCGGACGCAAGGGCGTCCGCGCGGATGTCGTCGGCGATCCATTCGGCGAAGGCGAGCGCTTCGAGGAGCGAATTGCTGGCGAGGCGGTTGGCGCCGTGCAGGCCGGTGGAGGCGACCTCGCCGCAGGCCCACAGCCCGGCGACGGAACTGCGCCCCGCGCCGTCCACCCGGATGCCGCCCATGTGATAATGCGCCGCCGGACGCACCGGGATCGGCCGGCGCAGCGGATCGAGCCCCTGCGCGCGGCTCAGCGCCACGACGCCGGGGAAGCGCCGCTCCAGGCCGTCGAGGCGCGCATCAAGGAACACCATCCGCCCCGCCGCGATCCGGCCGAAGATGGCGCGCGCCACCACGTCGCGCGGCGCGAGCTCGCGGCCGGGCACCGCCTCCATGAAGCGCTCGCCTCGGTCGTCGATCAGGATCGCGCCCTCGCCGCGCAGGGCCTCGGTCGCGAGCGGCATGGGATCCGAACCCCCCATGATCGCCGTGGGATGGAACTGCACGAACTCCATGTCGCGCATCACCGCGCCGACCCGGGCCGCGAGCGCCAGCCCGGAGCCGACGGCGCCGAGCGGGTTGGTGGTCGATGCGTAGAGAGCGCCGAGCCCGCCCGTAGCCAGCACCACGGCGCGGGCATGCAGCGTCCCGGTCTCGCCCGACGGCGCGGCCACCACGAGGCCCGCGATGCCGCCGTTCGAATCGCGCAACAGGGCGTCGGCGCGCAGGTTCTCGACGATGGTGACATGCGGCGCGGCGCGCGCCGCGCGGATCAGTGTCTCCAGCACCGCGAAGCCGGTCTTGTCGCCGCCGGCATGGGCGATGCGGCGGCGGCAATGGGCGGCCTCGAGGCCGAGCGCGAGTTCGCCCCGCGCGTCGCGGTCGAACGGCGCCGACAGACTCACCAGCCAGTCGATGGCCTTTGCCGCCGCCCGCGCCACGCGCCGGGCAACGGAGGGGTCGGACAGTCCGGCGCCGGCCGCGAGCGTGTCCCCGGCATGGAGTTCGGCATCGTCGTCCGGCCCGATGGCCGCGGCGATGCCGCCCTGCGCCAGCGCCGTCGCCGCGCTCTTGCCGAGCGGACCGCCGGCGATGACCGTCACCGGCAGGGGGGCGAGGCGCAGCGCCGTGGCAAGGCCGGCGACGCCCGCGCCGACGACGAGAACGCGGTCGGATCCTTCCATGATGGCCACCCCGGTCAGCGGATGGCGAGCATGCGCTCGACCGCGGCGCGGGCGCGCTCGGCAACCGATGCGTCGATCTCGATCGCGCCTTCCATGGTTTCGAGCGCATGGCGGATTTTCGGCAGGGTGATGCGCCGCATGTGCGGACACAGGTTGCAGGGGCGCACGAAGTCGACATCCGGATGCTGCACCGAGACGTTGTCGGCCATGGAGCATTCGGTGATCAGCACCACCCGGCCCGGCTTGCGGTCGCCGACATAATCCGCCATGGCGGCGGTGGAGCCGGCGAAATCGGCCTCCGCCACCACCTCCGGCGGGCATTCGGGATGGGCGAGCACCACGAGGCCGGGGTTGATCTCGCGCAGGTCGCGGATGTCCTGGGGCGTGAAGCGCTCGTGCACCTCGCAATGGCCCTTCCAGGCTATCAGCTCGATCTCGGGCACTTCCTTCTGCACGTTCTGCGCCAGATATTCGTCGGGCAGCATCAGGATGCGATCGACACCCCATTCGCGCGCGACATGGCGCACCACCTTCACGGCGTTGCCGGAAGTGCAGCAGTAATCGCTCTCGGCTTTCACCTCGGCCGAGGTGTTCACATAAGTGACGACCGGGACGCCGGGATAGCGGCTACGCAACAGGCGGATGTCCGCGCCGGTGATGGAGGAGGCAAGCGAACAGCCGGCCTCCGCATCCGGGATCAGCACGGTCTTCGACGGATTGAGGAGTTTCGCCGTCTCGGCCATGAAATGGACGCCGGCGAGCACGATGACGTCGGCATCGACGGTCACGGCCTCACGCGCGAGCGCCAGGCTGTCGCCGACGATGTCCGCCACCGTGTTGAAGATCTCCGGGGCCTGATAATTGTGGCCGAGCACGACGGCGTTGCGCGCCTTCTTCAGGCGCTCGATCGCCTCGACCTCGCGGGCGATCGCCGGCCACTCGCCCGGCAGAAGGTGTCTCGATACGCGCGCATAGAGATGCGGCAGCGGGAAGTCGCCGCCGGCGGGCGCGGGCGGGAAGGCGGGGGCGGTTTCCTCACGGGGTGCGAAGTTTGCATCGAGCATCGCATCATCCTTGTGCTCGAATTGAGCATAATGGGGACAAAAGAAACACCGGGCTGGATTGCCCGGTAATCTCTTATGCTAAAACTGAGCATAACGGGTTGTCAACAGAATGTCATAAAATTTCTGGCGGCGGCCAGTCATGGGCTTCCGTGTCTTGCAAGATCGCTTCGTAGTCCTGGCCGCCGGAGAACACCCGGACGATGACGATGGCGTCGCCGGTGAAGCGATACGCCACCACGATCCGCCGGAACATCGGGTAGATGCGAAGCCCTTCGCCGAGGTCGTTGCGCGCCGGCCCCAGCATGGGATGATCGCATAACAGGCGGCACCTGGTGCGGATGTCAGCGACAAAACTTGCGGCCCGCAAAGGATTATCCGGCTCGATGTAGTCGAAAATCGCGTCAAGGTCGGACAGAGCGGCGGGACGAAAGACCAGCCTATGCATCGGCCTTTTTCGCCGCCAGTGCTTTTTCCAGCCGCCGTCTGAAATGCCGCTCGACTTCTTCCTCGGTCAGGGACGGTCTGGGATCGGTGTCGGCTTCCGCGATCCGGGCGCGGATGGTGTCGAGGTGCGCGATGCGGATCTGCTCCCGCTCCTGCCATGTACGCACGGCTTCGCGGATGACCTCGCTGTTCGAGGCATAGTGTCCTTCCTCGACTTTCTGTCGGATCAGCCGCGCCATGTCGGCCGGAAGGGTGATGCTCAGACGCTCCACGTTCGCCATATCATTCTCCATTCGGGAATGATGGCATGAAATCATACTTGATGCCATTGAATTCACATGTCCTCACCGCCGCCCTCCGGCAACCGGCAGGCGCACGCCCGGCGCGGGGCGTTCCAGCACGACCTCGCGGCGGAAGCGCACGAGGCGCGCGGGGCGGCCGCCGGTCTCGGCGGTGGTCTCGCCGGTCTCCTCGACGAGACGCTGCTGCTCCACCAGCCGGCGGAAGTTCTGCTTGTGCAGGCGCACGCCGGATAGCGCCTCGACCGTGCGCTGGAGTTGCAGCAGGGTGAAGTGGGGGGGCATCAGCTCGAACACCACCGGGCGGTACTTGATCTTGCCGCGCAGGCGGGCGATGGCCAGCGCCAGCATGCGCCGGTGATCGACCGCCATCTCGATGCCGATCGGGTGCGCGGCGAGATCGGCCACCGCCCGCGCGGCACCGCGCTCACGCCGGGCCTCGCCCACGAGTCCGGCCTCGTAGAGCAGTTCGTAGCGTTCGAGCGCGCGTTCCTCGTTCCAGACGCCGCGCTCGTCCGAATCGGGCTCGCCGAAGCCGAAGGTGAGCGAGAGCCGCTCGACGCGGGTGGTGGCAAGCCGCGCATCGGAGGTGGCCCAGGCGCGCAGGGACGGCTCAAGCGCATCGAGCACGCCGGGGCGGCCGTCGCGCCAGTCCTCCCATGGGAAATAGCGGTACCAGCTCTCCCAGGCCGCGTCGGCGTCGGCCGTGTCAGCATCGCCGGCGGGACGCGCCTCGCGCACCAGGGCGAGATAGGCGACGGAGAGCGCGCGCGTCGCATGGGCGCCGTCGGTTTCGCTGCGGTCGCGGTCGCCGAAGGTGTAGAGCTGCTCGACGTGACCGAGCTTCTGCAGCGTCTGGCGCTCCACCCAACTGCGCAGGCCGGTTTCGAGTGTGCGATGGCCGCGCTCCAGCGGACCGGAGGGCAGCGCCTCGCGGTTACCGCCGCGGCGGACGACCAGCACTTTCGGATCGTCGCCGGTCACCGCCACGATGACGGCGCTGAGGCCGATGGCGATGTGATCCTCCTGCGCGGCCGGCTCTGGTGCTTCGCGCGGGGAGGGGGGACCCGGTCGGGGCGAGGTTGGCATGATTTTCCGTGGCGCGGGGGTGTTTGACGGACGGTGATGCTATAGATAGCACGGTTGCGTGCGGCGTCCCATGAGCGCTGCACAGAAAAGCTGCACGGAAAACACGTGCTTTCGCACAATGATGGCCGGGGGAATCGCATGTATGACAAGTTCAACGTCCTGCGCCAGATCGACCAGTGGCTGGCGGAGGATATCGGCCATGCCGATCTGACGACGCAGCTCATGGTCGACCCGCAGGCGACGGCGACATTCCAGATGAACGCGCGCGAGCCCATGATCGTGGCGGGCGTCGAGATCGCGGCGATGGCGTTTTCGCGATACGATCCCGTCTGCGCGGTCGAGCTGCGCGTCCGCGAGGGTGACGCCGTCGACAGGGGCGCGGTGCTCGCGGTGGTCTCCGGGCCGGCGCAGTCGCTGCTGACGGTCGAGCGCACGGCGCTCAACATCGCCCAGCGTCTTTCCGGCATCGCGACGGAGACGGCGCGCTACGTGCGCTCAATCGCGCATACCCCGGCCCGGCTGCTCGACACCCGCAAGACGACCCCCGGCCTCAGGATGCTGGAGAAGCACGCCGCCTGCTGCGGCGGCGCGCTCAATCACCGGCTCGGGCTCGACAGCGGCATCATGCTGAAGGACAACCACATCGCCGTCTGCGGCGGCATCGCCAACGCCGTCAGGCGTGCGCGCGAGCGGACGCCGGTGCTCACCATGATCGAGGTCGAATGCGACCGTCTCGATCAGGTGGGGGAGGCGGCGGCGGCGGGCGCCGACGTCATCATGCTCGACAACATGAGCGTTCCGGATATGGCCGAGGCCGTGCGCCTCGTCGCCGGACGGGCGAAGCTCGAAGCCTCGGGCGGCATCCGGCTGGAGACGATCGCGGCGGTCGCCGAGACCGGCGTGGACTTCATCTCGACGAGCCGTCCGTTTCAGTCCGCTCCAGCGGTCGATATCGGGCTGGATCACGGGGCGTCCGGATGAACGGTTCGAGCTGTGCCGCCAGCGCGCTGCCGGGATGGATGAACCAGAAATTGTTCAGGTAGCGGCGGGTGTCGCCGAGGCGGTAGCTGAAATGTTCGCGCGCCACATCCTCCGGCTTCTGGATGTCGAGAAGGTCACGTTCCGTCTCGATGGCGACCGGTTCGAGTTCCCCGCCGACGCGTGACACGTAGGCGCGATAGCCGCGCGCGGCGAGATCCGCGAATATCGCGACGCCAGCGGGGTTGCAGCGCAGTTCGATCTCGATCAGCAGCACGGGATGGGCGGCGGCGATGGTCTCCGCCATGCCGGCGAGCACCTTGCCCTCGACGCCCTCGACGTCGATCTTGACGAAATCGACCGTCGCGGGGTCGAGGCCCGCGTGCGCCTGCCAGAAGTCGTCGAGGCGAATCGTGCGCACCTCGACGTTTGTCGATTGCGGAAAGACCGTGCGCAGGGTGGCGAGCGCCATCTCCGCGCCACCCCCCTGAAGCGGCACGGACAGATTCGCGGTGCCGTTGCTGTCGGACAATGCGCGATCGTCGATCACGACATGCCCGGCGCGGCCCAGCAGCCTGTGGAGCAGGCGGGACATGAACGGCACGGGCTCGAAACAGATCAGGCGCTCCGACACGCGCGCCAGTGCGAGCGCATAGGTGCCGGCATTCGCGCCGACATCGACAGCGGTGCGGATGGCAAGCCGCGGGATGAGCAGCTCGTCGGTGTCCCCGTGACGGCCGAGAAATGGATAGTACCATTTCCGGTAGGCATATTGCGCCAGCAGGCTATTCTTGAGGAGGGTCTTCAGGCGGCGGGGCGACACGGTCACGGACGGGATTTCCTTGAACTCACGGTGACATCGCACGGGTATATATGCGGGGCATCCAACGTCAATGACGGCTTGGCTTTCCAGCGGCAATGGCAGGCATCCGGGAACAGGTATTTCGGGCCATTGTTTCCGGCCACCTGCATTTTTTGCCGGTTCATGCTTGACCGATCGTTTCGTCTGGACTAGTTTTCCTGCAACTTTCAGGAAAGTGCGGCTATGATGCGGTTCAACCTTATTGTATCGGGGGCGCCATCGACGGAGCGGGAATGACCCGCTGATCCGGCTGATGGCGCATAGGGTCCTTCGGGGCCCTTTTTTATTGCCTGAAACGGATCCCGCCACACCACAAGAGACAGTTTAACGCCGGAAGGCCGAGGAAAGAGTTTGGAGGAAGGCGATGAGTGAGACGATAACCGGAGCCGAAATGGTCATCCGCGCGCTGCAGGACCAGGGTGTCGAGCACATCTTCGGCTATCCGGGCGGGGCGGTGCTGCCGATCTACGACGCGCTGTTCCACCAGGAGAAGGTGCACCACATCCTCGTGCGTCACGAGCAGGCGGCTGTGCATGCGGCGGAGGGCTATGCCCGCTCCACCGGCAAGGTCGGCTGCGTGCTGGTGACGTCGGGGCCCGGCGCCACCAACGCCGTCACGGGCCTCACCGACGCCCTGATGGATTCGATCCCGCTCGTCGTCATCACCGGCCAGGTGCCCACCTATCTCATCGGCTCCGACGCCTTCCAGGAGGCGGATACGGTCGGCATCACGCGCCACTGCACCAAGCACAACTATCTGGTGAAGGACATCGCCGACCTGCCGCGCGTCCTGCACGAGGCGTTCTATGTGGCGAGCAACGGCCGGCCGGGGCCGGTGGTGGTCGATATCCCCAAGAATATCCAGTTCGAGACCGGCACCTACGCGCGCCTCGCCGACAACCAGCACAAGACCTATCGGCCGAAGGTGGAGGGCGATCCGCGGCGGATCGAGGCGGCGGTCGAGCTGATGACACGGGCGCGGCGGCCCATCTTCTACACCGGCGGCGGCGTCATCAACGCCGGACCCGGCGCTTCCTCCCAGTTGCGCGAGCTTGCGGCGCTGACGGGCTTTCCCGTGACCTCCACCCTGATGGGGCTCGGCGCCTTCCCGGCCTCGAACCCGCAGTTCCTCGGGATGCTGGGCATGCACGGCACCTACGAGGCCAACCTCGCCATGCACGACGCCGACCTCATCATCGCGGTGGGCGCGCGCTTCGACGACCGCATCACCGGCCGCCTCGACGCCTTCGCACCGCATGCGCGAAAAATCCACATCGATATCGATCCCTCGTCCATCAACAAGACTGTGAAGGCCGATATCGGCATCGTCGGCGACTGCGCCCACGTGCTGCACGAGATGGTGCGGGTGTGGAAGGAGACCGCGCCCGCCATCGACAAGGCGCGGTACGCCCCCTGGTGGGCGGACATCGCCCGCTGGCGCGCGCGCAACTGCCTCGCCTACCGCAAGGACGGCCAGTTCATCAAGCCGCAATACGCGCTGGAGCGGCTGGAGGCGCTGACCAGGGGCCGCGACCGCTACATCACCACCGAGGTGGGCCAGCACCAGATGTGGGCGGCGCAGTTCCTGCACTTCGAGGAGCCGAACCGCCTGCTGACCTCGGGCGGGCTCGGCACCATGGGCTACGGCCTGCCGGCGGCCATCGGCGTGCAGATCGCGCACCCCGACGCGCTCGTCATCGACGTGGCGGGCGAGGCGTCGATCCAGATGAACATCCAGGAGATGTCCACGGCGCTGCAATACCGCCTGCCGGTGAAGGTCTTCATCCTGAACAACGAGTACATGGGCATGGTGCGCCAGTGGCAGGAGCTGCTGCACGGCGGGCGCTATTCGGAGAGCTATTCCGACGCGCTGCCCGATTTCGTCAAGCTGGCGGAAGCCTATGGCGGCACCGGCATCCGCTGCGACAAGGCGGACGAGCTCGACGCGGCCATCACGCGCATGCTCGATACCCCCGGCCCGGTGATCTTCGACTGCATCGTCGATCCGGCCGAAAACTGCTTCCCGATGATCCCCTCGGGCAAGGCCCATAACGAAATCCTGTTGGGCGACGCGGCGGCCGACATCGGCTCCGTCATCGACGACAAGGGCAAGGCGCTGGTGTAACGCCCGCGCACGCAAGATTGGATATGGTCGTGTCATGAAACATATTGCACCTTCAGAAGTGTCACCGTTGTCATCCCGTTCGCCCGCGGCCGGGAGTCATTTTTCCGGAATCCTTTCCATGCCATCGATTTATTCCGACGCCCCGCCGCCCACCCCGGTTTTCCGCCACACGCTGGCGGTGATCGTCGACAACGAGCCCGGTGTGCTGGCGCGCATCGCCGGCTTGTTCTCGGGGCGCGGCTACAACATCGAGAGCCTCACCGTCTCCGAGACCCAGCACGAGGCGCACCTGTCGCGTATCACCATCGTCACGGCGGGCACGGCGGCGGTCATCGTGCAGATCAAGGCGCAGCTCGCGCGCCTCGTGCCGGTGCACCGGGTGATGGATCTCACCATCGAGGCCGACGCTGTGGAGCGCGAGCTGGTGCTGCTCAAGATCGTGGCGCAGGGCGAGCAGCGGCTGGAGGCGATGCGCCTGGCGCAGGCCTTCGGCGCGCGCACCGTCGACGCGACGCTGAAATCGTTCGTCTTCGAGCTGACCGGCTCCTCCGACGAGGTCGAGCGGTTCATCAGCGTGATGGCCGAATGCGGCCTCGCCGAGGTGTCGCGCACCGGCATCGCCGCGTTGAGCCGGGGCGGCGAGGTGCTGTGATCTCAGGCGCTGAACCCGCCCTCGTCGAGGAACGCCTGCTCCTCCTGCGTCGTGGCGCGCCCGAGCGCGGGATTGCGATGCGGGAAGCGGCCGAAGCGGGCGATGATGTCTCGGTGCTCGCAGGCGAATTTGAGACCGTAGTCGTCCCGCGCTGCCTCGTAGAGCGCCACGCAGCGCTCCTGGTCCCCGAGGTCTTCGGAATGCATGAACGGCAGGTAGAAGAAACCGCGCAGGTCGCTCGCCACCCGGGCATCGTACCCCGCCTCGATGGCGCGGCCGGCGACGGCGCGGGCCTGGGCGTCCAGGGCGAAGGCGCGCGCCGTGCCACGGTATATCTGGCGCGGAAACTGGTCGAGCGCGATGGTGAGCGCGAGCGCGCCGTCGGGCCGGGCCTCCCACGGATGCCCGCGGGTGAGCAGGTGTTCCTCGCCGGCGAGCGTTTCGAGCAGGGGCCGGTAGCGTTCGCGCACCGCCGCGTCGAAGGCGTCGTCGCCGGCGAACCACAATTGGGGCCCGGCCTCGCGCCAGAAGGCAAGGATGTCCTCGGGCGTGCCGATGGCAAAGGTGCCGGTCTGGCTTCCTGTCATGTCGCTTCCTCCTCGTTACGTGTGGCGACGGTATCGTTTCCACGTCTCCGATTCATGGCGCCATTTCATGGCACCGATTCAGGGCGCTTTGCGGAAATCCCTCTTGACCGTTCCGCCCCGGGCTCATTATCAGCAGGGCGGGACAATAAACTAGCCGTGGATGGAAACTTGCCGACAATGGCTTGAGTCCATAACGAAATTGCCAGGGAAAGGGCAGATTATGCGTGTTTATTACGATCGTGACGCCGACATCAACCTCATCAAGGGCAAGAAGGTCGCGATCATCGGCTATGGCAGCCAGGGTCATGCCCATGCGCTCAACCTGCGCGATTCCGGCGTGAAGGAGATCGCGGTCGGCCTGCGCGCGGGTTCCGCGACCGCGAAGAAAGCCGAGGCCGAGGGCCTGAAGGTGCTCACCCCCGCCGAGGCGGCGAAGTGGGCCGATGTCGTCATGCTGCTGACGCCCGACGAACTGCAGGCCGACATCTACTACGAGAGCCTGCACGACAACCTGAAGCAGGGCGCGGCGCTGCTGTTCGCCCACGGCCTCAATGTCCACTTCAACCTCATCGAGCCGCGCAAGGACCTCGACGTGCTGATGGTCGCGCCCAAGGGGCCGGGCCACACGGTGCGTTCCGAATACCTGCGCGGCGGCGGCGTGCCGACGCTGATCGCCATCGCGCAGGACGCGACGGGCAACGCCCACGACATCGCGCTCTCCTACGCGTCGGCCAACGGCGGCGGGCGCGCCGGCATCATCGAGACGACCTTCAAGGAAGAGTGCGAGACCGACCTCTTCGGCGAGCAGGTGGTGCTGTGCGGCGGCCTCGTGGAGTTGATCCGCGCCGGCTTCGAGACGCTGGTGGAAGCGGGCTACGCGCCCGAGATGGCCTATTTCGAGTGCCTGCACGAGACCAAGCTCATCGTCGACCTCATCTACGAGGGCGGCATCGCCAACATGAACTACTCGATCTCGAACACGGCGGAATACGGCGAATACGTCACCGGCCCGCGCATCATCACCAAGGAGACCAAGGCGGAGATGAAGCGCGTGCTGGAGGACATCCAGTCCGGCAAGTTCACGCGCGACTGGATGCTGGAGAACAAGGTCGCCCAGACCTCGTTCAAGGCGACGCGCGCCCGCAACAACGCCCACCAGATCGAGGAAGTGGGCGCCAGGCTGCGCGCCATGATGCCCTGGATCCAGGAAAAGGCGCTCGTCGACAAGACGAGGAACTGACCTTTCGCCGCGCCCCTCTCCGCCGCCGCGCTGCCCTCGGCGGCCGGCCGTTGCGGAACGGCAGGGCGCGGAATCGAAGATACGAACAAGGGCCGCCGGCACTTCCAGCGGCCTTTTTTGCGCCACGCGCGGCTCCGGCGCTCGACGGACGGACCGCCACAAAAAAGCCTTGCCGCGCGCCACATGTGGCGTTATTATGGCACGGAAAGGCGATGAATGTGGCATTTTGGCATTCTGAACCCAAGTTGCAGAGTTTCTCGTATTTGTTTTTAGTGTTCGCGTTTATTGCGTCTTTGTAACGCCGCCGTTTATTGCGCTGCCCGGATTATTGTATTTATTGTTTGGGGAATTGCTATGTCTTTCTCTGAGAATCGATTTGTCTCTGACATTGGCGCTTTATATTCCGCTGCTACGCCGCCTCCGGACGATCCGAAGCAGCAGATCGCTACCATTGTCGCTTGCCTGTTCGCTCTGATCGAACAAGCCGTGCACCAGCGCATGGAGCACAAGGGATGGAGCGACGTATCTACAGCAGCGGCGGACCGTCCGACTCAGAAGCAGCGTACAGTAACACGCACCGATCTGACGACACGAACATGGAGCGCCCGGCCTCTTCCACCGTTACCGGGCCGGTCGCGCATTGGAATGAAGAGTGGCCCCGGGCAAAGCGTGGCCCCCGTTGTGTCGCCTTCCACGCCCCCTCTCACCTCGCGTCCCGGACCTCGTCCCGCATCGCCGGCCATCCCTTCAGCGTCTTTCGACGAGGCTGAGCACATTGAACTGGTGCTGGCGCTGAATGAGAGTGCAAATCAAACTGATCTCTCGACGTCTATCAGGGAATGGCTGGGCAAGAGCAACAGCGAATTTTCATCTGCACGGAAACGGGAACTCGTGGTCAGCCTTCTCAAAGGGGACATAAAAGCGCCGGGAGGCGAGAACAAGCCGTATAACTGGGAAAAGATTGCCGAGATTTGCGGTGACGCTCTGGACTATCCGGCAGGTCAGGGGCACGGGAATGTGTTCTACATCAAGGGAACGACCTTTGCCGTCAAGCGGAACCTGCCGAATACGGAACTGGGCGTATACAGGGAACTGGACTTCTACGACAGGGCCGTACAGGCATGGAAAGAGGCTAGCAAGCAGCAGCAAGACCCGAGAGCCGCCGTTGCTGCCCTATATGAAGTCGAGGTGCAAGGAACAACCTTCGTTAAGAAGGAGCTTACGCAAACAGAACCAGCTTTCGAGGTAAGTTATACCTTTGGGAAAGGGGACACGCTCAAACAAGATGGAGCCCACGCGAAGCTTAACAGGAAGCTGGAACTCTATAATGAGGCTAATGCCGTTATAGGGGACGCGAACAAGTCAAAACAGGAAAAAATAGAATACTTACAAGCTTTTCTTGCCGATAACCATCAAGAATTGCTTTCCAAATTCAACAAAAGACTAGCCACGTGGTGGCGGACGAAGAGCGGCGCCATGAGCTATGTCGTCGATCGCTTGCGCGAGGAAGCCCGCAAGGCGGGCGTCTACAGGCCGAATATTCCCGGGAAGAAGCGCTTCCTGGAAGTTATCGAGCAATTGGCAAAACTGCGGCAAGACGGCTCCGCGGCCTACAGGCCCGCTCAGGTGCACGAGATGACGAACGGCGACGCCTTCGTCGTCATGCATAACTCGTTGTACGACGATCAGGGCAACCAGATTAACACCTATGCTGACTATGACACTGTCAAAGACAAAAACGGCCGAAGGAGATTGATAAGCCACAATCTTCTTGACATCAAAATAGGCGAGCAAGGCGCTTCCAGCGGCGAGCAGAAATACAATGCCATGGCTGCGAATACAGCCCAGCAGGCAGGTCTGTGGCAGAAGCTGTCCAATATCTTCAAGAAGGCGCGAGTTGCCAAGAACCATGCGACAACCGAGGACAGACAGGCCGCGGTGGTCGGAAAGAAGGGCGTCCTTCTCGACGGCGAGAAACTGTCCAGCGGTGGCCGCAGCTCCGCTACCGAAACAAGAAATATTGTAACTGCCTATGTGCGGAAGATGAATGCAAAGCAACGTCAGCACGTGCTGGACCGGTTGGAGAAGATCATAAAGGAGGCGAATGTTCTGCCGCTGGGCTTCATCGGTTCCAGCGTCCTCATCACCCTGCCGCAGGATACGACGGATGACAGTACAGTGATGCCGGGCGTAATGCCGATCGACTATGCCCACCCTGTTTCACAGTGGGATACGGATACGAAATTGACGAACGACAAGGTTTCTTCGAGAACAATTCCGGGAATGCTGCATCCCGACAAATTCGAGGGCATAAGGGGTAATTATACCGACGGTCTCGTGTTCATAAAGTCCGTGTTCGAGCAGGAAATTCTCAAGGCGAACAGGGTTCCTCGCGATGGCAACACGGATAGCGCGCCGGCGTTGGATCGGATCGATTCCACGCGCTGACGGAGCGTTGAGCATCACGCCCCGCCCGCTACCCCACCTCCAGCCGCACCAGCCTCACGCCCGCATCGTCCGGGTCCGGGCGGGAGGTGAAGCCGAGCTGGGCGCACATGGCGAGCATCATGGTGTTCTCGCGCAGCACCTGCGCCTCCACCGCCTTCAGGCCCTCGGCCTTGGCGTATTCGATGATCGAGGTCATCAGCAGCCAGCCGAGGCCCTTGCCGCGCATGTCGGTGCGGGTCATGATGCCGTATTCGCCGGCCTCGTAGTTGGCGTCGGCGTGCAGGCGCACCGCGCCCAGCATCTCGCCCGTCGCCTTGTCGATCACCACGAGGGCCATGGCGCGGCCGTAGTCGAGCTGCGTCAGGCGGGCGATGAAGGTATGGCTGAAATCCTTGATCGGCGTGAAGAACCGCAGCCGCAGATCGTCCGGCGTCACCTGCGTGAAGAAATGGCGGAACATCTCCTCATCCTCCGGCCGTACCGGCCGCATCAGGATCGGCGTGCCGTCCGAGAGCTCGAGGTGGCGCTCCCACTCCTGCGGATAGGGGCGGATGGCGAAGCGCGGATGGCCGGACGGCCCCTTCGCCTTCTCCGTCACCGGCACGACCTTCACCCGCCCGTCCACGGCGATGACGCCGGTGTGGTCGGCGAGCAGCGGGTTGATGTCGATCTCGCGCACTTCCGGCAGGTCGGCGGCAAGCTGCGCGAGCTTGACGAGGGTGAGCGCCACCGCCTGCTCGTCCGCCGCCGGCACGTCGCGATAGGCCTTGAGGCGGCGCGCCACGCGGGTGCGCGAGATGAGGTCGTGCGCGAGGCGCAGGTCGAGCGGCGGCAGCGCGATGGCACGGTCGTTGATGACCTCCACCGCCGTGCCCCCGCGCCCGAACACCACCACCGGCCCGAACACCGGATCGTCGGCGACGCCGGCGATGAGTTCGCGCGTCTTGGGACGCACCATCATCGGGTGCACGGTGAGGCCGTGGATGCGGGCCTCGGGGCGCAGCCGCGCCGCGCGCTCCAGGATCTCGCCCGCCGCCTCGCGCACCGCGTGGGCGTTGGCCAGGTTGAGGCGCACGCCGCCGATGTCGGACTTGTGCACCACGTCGGGCGAAAGGATCTTGACGGCCACCGGCAGCCCGCGGGCGAAGAACTGCTCGGCAGCGGCGACCGCCTCGTCCGCATCCCGCGCGAAGCGCGCCGGCGTGATCGGTATCTGGTAGGCGTCGAACAGCCGGCCGACCTCCAGCGGGTCGAGCCATGTCCGCCCGGACGTCAGCACGCCGTCGATCACGGCGCGGGCGGCCTCGGTGTCCGGCTGGAAATCGGCCGGCAGGCTCGGCGGCGTCTCCATGAGCTGGGTCAGCGCCTCGCGGTAGCGCACGAGATGGGTGAAGCCGCGCACGGCCTCGGCCTCGTTGGAATAGTTCGGGATGCGCGCAGCGACGAACTGGTCGGCGGCCTCACCCGCGTCGCCGTACCACACGGTCAGGATCGGCTTGGCGTTATGGCGCTGCTTGCGATAGGCGGCGGCGGTCTCGATCACCGCGCGCGCCACATCGGCGGATGAGGCCGGCCCCAGCGGCACGTTGAGCACCAGCACGCCGTCGTTGGCGCGGTCGTTCAGCACGTGCTGCAGCGCGGTGGCATAGCGCGCAGGATCGGCGTCGCCGCCGAGGTCGAGCGGGTTGGAGCGCGACCAGCGGCCGGGAGGCAGGTCCTTGTCGAGCGCCTCAAGGGTGAGGGGGGAGATCTCGGCCAGCGCCCCGCCGAAGTCGAGCAGCCGGTCGACGGTGAGCATGCCGATGCCGCCGCCGTTGGTGACGATGGCGAGCCGCTTGCCCGGAAAGGGCCGTACCCGCCCGAGCGTCTCGGCGGCGGAGAACAGCTCATCGAGATCGATGACGCGCAGCAGGCCGGCGCGCCGGAACGCGGCATCATAGACGGCATCGGGCGTGGCGAGCGCCGCGGTGTGCGTGTCGGCGATCTGCTGGTGGAGCTTGTGTCGGCCGGACTTGATCACCACCACCGGCTTGGCGCGTGCGGCAAGGCGCGCCGCCGACATGAACTTGCGCGCGTTCTCCACCGTCTCGACGTAGAGCAGGATCGCACGCGTATGCCTGTCGAGCGCGAAGTAGTCCAGCAGGTCGCCGAAATCGACATCGATCTTCGCGCCGACCGACGCCACGGCCGAGAAGCCGATGGCGTTCTGGCTCGCCCATTCGATGACGCCGGCCGCCAGCGCCCCCGACTGGGAGACGAGCGCGAGGTCGCCGGCTATGGGCGTGCTGCCGGCGAAGCTGGCGTTGAGCCTCGCGTGGGGGGCGATGAGGCCGATGCTGTTGGGGCCCATGAGGCGCAGGCTGTGGCGGCGCGCCGCCGCCTCGACGCGGGCGAACAGGTCGGCGCCGGCCGCGTCGGCCGCAAGCTCCTCGGACAGGATCACCGCGCCGCCGACGCCCTTCGCACCCGCCTCCTCGACGCGCGCCAGAACGTGTTCGGCGGGGGAGGCGATGATGGCGAGATCCGGCGTGAACGTCAGCGCGTCGATGGAGGGGGCGTGCTCGAAATCCGCAAGGGAAGCGCCGGAGGCAACGCCGCCCGCCGTGCCGACGAATCCGCGCTGGCCGGCAAAGCCGGAACCGATGATGTTGCGCGCGAGCTTGTCGACCGGGCCTGCATGCGAGCCCTCATCGGCGACGATGACGAGGGAGCGGGGAGAGAAAAGACGCTCAAGGCGATAGGTGCTCATCGGTATCCGTCAGCGATCTGGCGGGCGCGATCCATCGTCGAGGCGCCGCGCGTCCGGCCCAAGACGGCGATACCTCACTTGGTTTTCAATGCCACGAACCCGTCGCCGATGCATCAATTTGCCGGCAACCGGGCATAGAAAGCACGCGATCGCGGCAGAAATAGCGCAGTCCCGGAAACGCGCCGCCGCCCCATCTATGCCGCAACGCGCACGCATGCTTCAAAGCCGCCGTGCATGGGCGCCCGGTGATGACGGAACGGGCATTTTGAGCAATGATGCCGGCGAATCGCCGCCCGCGCCGGCGGCGCGGCGACAGATGCAGGAAGGATGGCTTCATGACTTTCACCACAAGGCCGGATCGCAGGCAGCACGCAAGGAAGCAGCGCAGCAGGATCGGCGGCGCCACGCTCGCCGCCTTCATCGGCGGCGCCATCGTGGGGCTGGCGGCGTGGCCGCTCACGGCGGCGGCGCAGCAGGGCGACACCGCCCAGCAACGCGCGCCGCGCGTCATCAGCGTTGCGGGCGAGGGCGTCGTCGAGGCCGTTCCCGATATGGCCAGCGTCGTCATCGGCGTCGTCACCCAGGCCAAGACGGCGCGCGAGGCCGTGAGCGAGAACAGCGCCGCCACCGAGGCGGTGCTCGCAAGCCTGAACGCGGCGGCAATCGAGAAGCGCGACGTGGCGACGAGCGGGTTCTCCGTGCAGCCGCGCTACAACTACCCGCGCAACGGCAGCGGCGAGGCGCCGAAGATCGACGGCTACGAGGCGCGCAACACCCTCACCGTGCGGGTGCGGGACCTCGCCAAGCTCGGCGGCATTCTCGACACCGCGGTGACGACCGGCTCCAACCAGATCGGCGGCATCAGCTTCGACGTGGCCGAGAAGACGCCCCTGCTCGACAAGGCCCGCAGCGAAGCCGTCGCCGACGCCCGCCGCAAGGCCGATATCTTCGCTACCGCCGCCGGGGTGAAGCTCGGCCGCGTGCTCGCCATCGAGACCGGCTCGCTCCGTTCGCCGCCGCGCCCGATGTACGCACGCGCGGACGCGCTGGCCGCCAGCGCGCCGGTGCCGGTCGAGGCGGGCGAGCAGTCGTTCCGCGCCACGGTAGAAGTGACGTGGGAAATCGTCGACTGACGTGCGACGATCCGGGACGGACGCGCCGCATGGCTGATTTGCCGCCATGATCGGTTTCCGTCCCGGTGAAATTGCTATAAACAGAGTGTTTCGAAGCGCCTGACCGGGGGAGGAACGGCGATCGAGCCATCGCCGGCACGCCGCGCATCACACGAAACCGCGCAACCGGCGCTGTCGCATGAATTCAGCGCATCTGCGCTATATATTCGAGTGCTGCGAGAGGTCAGGATGCCAGTCTACCGTTCCCGAACCACCACCCATGGGCGCAACATGGCGGGCGCGCGCGGCCTGTGGCGCGCCACAGGCATGAAGGACGACGATTTCGGCAAACCGATCATCGCGGTCGTCAACTCCTTCACCCAGTTCGTGCCGGGACATGTGCACCTGAAGGATCTCGGCCAGCTTGTGGCGCGCGAGATCGAGCAGGCGGGAGGCGTCGCCAAGGAGTTCAACACCATCGCGGTCGACGACGGCATCGCCATGGGGCACGACGGCATGCTCTACAGCCTGCCCTCGCGCGAGATCATCGCCGATTCGGTGGAATACATGGTCAACGCCCATTGCGCCGACGCAATGGTGTGCATCTCGAACTGCGACAAGATCACGCCCGGCATGCTGATGGCGGCGCTCAGGCTCAACATCCCGGCGGTGTTCGTGTCGGGCGGGCCGATGGAGGCCGGCAAGGTCGTGCTCAAGGGCAAGGTGAAGGCGCTCGATCTCGTCGACGCCATGGTCGCCGCCGCCGACGACAGCGTGTCGGATGCCGACGTGCGGGCCATCGAACGGTCGGCCTGCCCGACCTGCGGCTCGTGCTCGGGCATGTTCACGGCCAATTCCATGAACTGCCTCACCGAGGCGCTCGGCCTGTCGCTGCCGGGCAACGGCTCGACGCTCGCCACGCATGGCGACCGCAAGCGCCTGTTCGTCGAGGCCGGCCACCTCATCGTCGATCTGGCGCGCCGCTACTACGAGCAGGACGACGACAGCGTGCTGCCGCGCTCCATCGCCACGTTCGCGGCTTTCGAGAACGCCATGGCGCTCGACATCTCCATGGGCGGCTCCACCAACACCGTGCTGCACCTGCTGGCGGCGGCGAACGAGGCCGGCGTCGATTTCACCATGGCGGACATCGACCGCCTGTCGCGCCGCGTGCCGGTGCTGTGCAAGGTGGCGCCCGCCGTGGGCGACGTGCACATGGAGGACGTGCACCGCGCCGGCGGCATCTTCGCCATTCTGGGCGAGCTCGACCGCGCCGGGCTGCTCGACACCTCGTTGCCGACGGTGCACAGCCCGACACTGGGCGCCGCCATCGACCGCTGGGACATCACCCGCGCCAACAGCGAGAGCGTGCGCAACTTCTACCGCGCCGCGCCCGGCGGCGTGCCGACGCAGGTGGCGTTCAGCCAGGAATCGCGCTGGGAGGATCTCGACACCGACCGCGAGTCCGGCGTCATCCGCAACGCCGAGCACGCGTTCTCGAAGGACGGCGGCCTCGCCGTGCTCTACGGCAATCTGGCCGAGGACGGCTGCATCGTGAAGACCGCGGGCGTGGACGAATCGATCCTCGTCTTCTCCGGCCCCGCCCGCATCTTCGAGAGCCAGGACGCGGCGGTGGACGCCATCCTGCGCGGGCGCATCAACAAGGGCGACATCGTGCTGATCCGCTACGAGGGGCCACGCGGCGGGCCGGGCATGCAGGAGATGCTCTATCCCACGAGCTACCTGAAATCGAAGGGGCTCGGCAAGGCCTGCGCGCTGATCACCGACGGGCGCTTTTCCGGCGGCTCCTCGGGCCTGTCCATCGGCCACGTCTCGCCGGAGGCGGCGGAGGGCGGCGCGATCGGCCTCGTGGAGGAGGGGGACATCATCGACATCGACATCCCGCAGCGGCGCATCAATCTCGCGATATCCGGCGACGAACTGGCGCGCCGGCGCGCGGCCATGGAGGCGCGCGGCCCCGACGCCTGGCAACCCGGCCCGCGCAAGCGCAACGTCACGGCGGCGCTGAAGGCCTATGCGGCCATGACGACATCGGCGGCGCGCGGCGCGGTCCGCGACGTCGACGGCGCGCTGGCCAGGCGCAAGTGAAGCTGCGCGTGACATCGTGCCGATAACCTCCCGCCCGCCGATGCCGTTCGAGATCACCGATACCCGGATCGTCCACGAGGGCTGGGGGCGCTTCCTGATCGCCTCCATCAGGCTGCCCGACGGGCAGGTCATCCGCCGCGAGATCGAGGACCACGGCGCGGCGGTCGCGGTGCTGGCCTATGACGAGGAACGGCGCGTGGCGCTACTGGTCAGCCAGTTCCGGCCGGCGGTCTATCTCGCTTCCGGCGCGGAGGCGGTGCTCGAGATCATCGCCGGCGGCCTCGAGGACGAGACGCAGGAAGAGTGCGTCCGCCGCGAGGCCATGGAGGAGGGCGGCCTGCGGCTGGGCGCGATCGAGAAGATCGTCGACGCCTGGCCGATGCCGGGCATCTCGACCGAACGCATCGCGCTCTTTCTCGCCCGCTACACGGCGCAGGACCGCATCGCGCAAGGCGGCGGCCTGGAGGAGGAGCATGAAGGCATCACCGTGGTCGAACTGCCGCTCAAGGAACTCGCCGCCATGGCGGACAGCGGCGCGCTCAGCGATCTCAAGAGCTATGCGAGCGTGCAGGCGCTACGCCTGAAGCGGCCGGACCTGTTCACCTGAACGAGCCGCTGCCGCTGAACGGGCTGGAGCCGCGGCCGGCGTTGCGCTGCTGCACCTGGACATATTCGGGCACGCCGAGCTGGCGTTCCGCCCGTTGCTGCGGCGTGAGCGTGAGGCCGGCGCAACCGGCGAGCGAACCGGCGATCAGGGCGATGGAGAGCAACGAGACGAGGCGCGGCATGAAAAAGTCCAAAGTACGAGAAACGATCAGGCGCTTATAGGACAAACCGGGCGGATAATAAACAGCAGAGCTGCGGTGGACGGATTTTCCCTGCCATCAACCGGCGGTTGCAAGGAAAGTATCGGGAATGGCGCGTGTTTCAGCCATGGCCGCATGGAATGGAGGACAGGAAACCGGGGCTGCCATTCCATCTCTTTGTCAAGCATCGAATTTATCCCGAAACCGGCCCCGTTCCGGTTTAGAGGTTCGGGGGATCGGTTCTCTTGAAATCGCTCACCATTTGCAAAAAATACTTCTTCTAAAATTGTTTCTTTAAGCTGCAACATAGTCAATACATATATAATAAATATTTTATACAATCAAGAAATATTTCTTACAGCTGTAGCTATACAATAAATATTTCTGAACATGAATTTCAAGCTTATTTTTATATTAGAATAGTTAAAATAGATCGTAGTTGATCATAGCTTTCCTTGAGCGTACAACGCCGATCGTGACGATTTTGCGGATCCTGTTGAGGAAGATCCTGCGGCCAGCGAGCAGTCCGGCGCATGATGTCGCCAGCCTGCAGCGTGGCAGGCCGCAGCGTGTATTGAACGGCAGCCCGCGTCGCGAGAGACGAGAGTGAGAACTGAACTGATGGCTACAGAACCGGTTTCGTGCTTGCGTGTTTCATACGGAGGTGCTCCGCTGCGCCGTCTCGCCCTTGCGGCCGCAATGGGACTGTGTCTGTCACCCGCCTGTCTGTCGGTCGCAGCCGCCCAGACCCTCTCGCCCGAAGCCGCACCGGCACAGCAGACCGCGCCCGCGCCGACGCCGCAGGTCGAGCCATCCCAGGTAACGCCACCCCAGGAAACGTCAGCGCCTGCGCCGCAGCCGCCGGCGGCCGTCGCGCAGCAGCCCGCGACACCGGCAGCGCCGCAGGAGAGCGCACCCGCTTCCGTATCGGCGCCGGAGCAAGCCCCGGCTCCTGCCTCGTCGCCCGAGGCGACGTCCGGCGCCGCGCCGTCCGATGCCGGCGGAGGCTTGCAGCCGCAGGCGATATCGCCGTCGATCCAGCAGACCGAAACGGCGGAGCCGGACGCTTCCTTCACCCAGACGGACGTCCTGCCGGAGCTTCCGTCGCTGACGCCGCCCGAGGGCGAGGAGGGGCTGCAGGACCTTTCTCCCTGGGGGATGTACCAGCAGGCGGACATCGTCGTGAAGGCGGTGATGATCGGGCTGGTGTTCGCCTCGCTCGTCACCTGGACGGTGTGGGTGGCGAAGTCGCTGGAGCTGTTCTTCGCCCGCCGCCGCGCCCGCAAGGGGCTCGACGTCATCAGGCGCTCGCAGACGCTCGCCGAGGCGGAGGCGACGTTCCGTGTCGGCCGGTCGGGCGGCGGCACGGTGCCGCGGCTCGTGCGCGGCGCGCTCGACGAGGCGCAGCGTTCCGGCGACCTGCCGGCCGACGGCATCAAGGAACGCGCCGCGATCCTGCTGTCGCGCGTCGAGGCACGGGCCGGGCGCAGGATGGGCGTGGGCACTGGCGTGCTGGCGACCATCGGCTCCACGGCGCCGTTCGTCGGCCTGTTCGGCACGGTCTGGGGCATCATGAATTCGTTCATCGGCATCGCCAAGTCCAACACGACGAACCTCGCCGTCGTCGCACCCGGCATCGCCGAGGCCCTGCTGGCGACCGCCCTCGGCCTCATCGCCGCCATCCCGGCGGTGATCGTCTACAACGTCTTCGCGCGTTCCATCGGCGGTTATCGGGCGCTGCTCGGCGATGCCTCGGCGGAGGTGCTGCGGCATCTGTCACGCGATCTCGACCGCGCCGCCGCGGGCCGCCATCACGGACAGGCGCAGGTCGCGAACCTGCGGTCCGCAGCGGAGTAGGCGCCATGGCGGGACGCATCGAGGACGGCGACGAGCTGTCCGAAAACAGCGAAATCAACGTCACGCCGTTCATCGACGTGATGCTGGTGCTGCTGATCATCTTCATGGTGGCCGCGCCGCTGTCGACGGTCGACGTGCCGGTGGACCTGCCGGCGTCGAACGCCCAGCCGCAGCAGCGGCCGGACAAGCCCCTGTACCTCACGGTGCAGGGCGATCTTACCCTGTCCGTCGGCGAGGAGACGGTCCAGCGCGCCCTGCTCCAGCAGGAGCTCGACCGGTTCACCGAGAACAACCGCGAGGAGCGCATCTTCCTGCGCGCCGATAGGGAAGTCGCCTATGGCGAACTCATGGAGGTGATGAACCTCCTGCGTTCCGCCGGCTATCTCAAGGTCGCGCTGGTCGGCATGGAGGCCGCGCCGGCAGGCGCCGCCGACGGCACGCTGCCGCCTGCCACCCCGGCCCCCGCACCCGCTGCGCCCTGACCGTCCGCTTCCGTCACGGATCTATCGCCTGCCCGTGCATTGACTTGTGCGGGCAGGCGCTGTTCATTATTTGAACGACTCCAGTGTTCATCGCGCTGGCCGACCCGCGCCAACAAGAACGACAGGGCCATGACGAACACCGCTTTTCCGGCTCCCGATCCCGACATCGTCGCCAGGCGCGAGACCATCTGGGCGGATCTCGGGCGGCTGCTTCCCGCCGGCGGCCTGATCACCAGCGAGGAGGAGCGGCGCGCCTTCGAAACCGACGCGTTCGCCGCCTATCGCCAGATGCCGCTTGCGGTGGTGCTGCCGTCCACGACGGATGAGGTCGCGGCCGTGCTGGCCTATTGCAACCGCGAGGGCGTCAAGGTGGTGCCGCGCGGGGCGGGCACGTCGCTCGCCGGTGGCGCGATCCCGCAGGAGGACGCGGTGGTGATCGGCCTGTCGCGCATGCGCCGGGTGCTCGACATCGATTACGCCAACCGCACCGCGCGGGTGGAGGCCGGCATCACCAACCTCGCCATCAGCGATGCGGTCACGGCCGAGGGGTTCTTCTACGCGCCCGATCCGTCGAGCCAGCTCGCCTGCACCATCGCGGGCAACATCGCCATGAACTCGGGCGGCGCGCATTGCCTGAAATACGGCGTGACCACCAACAATCTCCTGGGCGTGCGCCTCGTGCTGATGGACGGCAGCGTGGTGGATATCGGCGGCGATCATCTCGATTCCCCTGGCTACGACTGGCTCGGCCTGCTCACCGGCTCGGAGGGGCAGCTCGGCATCGTCACCGAGGCGACGGTGCGCATTCTCCCCCAGGCGGAGGACGCGCGGCCGCTGCTCATCGGCTTCGCGTCGAGCGAGGTCGCGGGCGCGTGCGTGACCGCCATCATCGCGGCCGGCATCATCCCGGTGGCGCTCGAATTCATGGACGGGCCGGCGATCCGCATCTGCGAGGAGTTCGCCAAGGCGGGCTACCCGGTCGAGGCCGAGGCGATGCTGATCGTCGAGGTCGAGGGCGCGGAGGCGGAGATCGCCGACGAACTGGCGAAGATCGAGGCCATCGCCCGCCAGTTCGACCCGCTGGTGCTCAGGGTGTCGCAGTCGCCGGCCGAGAGCGCGGCGATCTGGAAAGGGCGCAAGTCCGCCTTCGGCGCCATGGGCCGCATCGCCGACTACCTGTGCATGGACGGCACCATTCCCACGGGTCAGCTCTCGCTCGTGCTGCGGCGCATCGCCGAGATCTGCGCTGAGAACGGCGTCGGCGTCGCCAACATCTTCCACGCCGGCGACGGCAACCTGCATCCGCTCATCCTCTATGATGCGGCCAAGCCCGGCGATCTGGAGCGCGCCGAGAAGGCGGGGTCCGAAATCCTCAAGCTCTGCGTCGATGTCGGCGGCTGCCTCACCGGCGAACACGGCGTCGGCATCGAAAAGCGCGACCTGATGACCTACCAGTACGGACGCGCCGATCTCGACCAGCAGATGCGGGTGCGCGCCGTCTTCGATCCGCGCTGGCTGCTCAATCCGGCCAAGGTGTTTCCGCTTGAGGCGCGTCTGCAACCATGACAACCACGGATAACGGACTGGACCGCCAAAAGGAACAACGCCCAGGGGGAGAGCGCAAGGTGGAGAACGAGAGCATCCGCGCCCCGGCGTCGGAAGCGGAAGCGGCGGACATCATCCGTCAGGCGCAGGAAGCGGGCGAGAAGCTTGCGATCGCGGGCAGGGGGTCGAAGGCCGGCATCGGCCGGCCCGGCGAGGCGGGCCGGTGCCTGAGCTCGCTCGCGCTCAGCGGCATATCCCTTTACGAGCCCTCCGAGATGGTCGCTGCCGCCTATGCGGGCACGCCGCTCTCCGTGCTCGAAGCGCATCTGGCGTCAAGCGGACAGCGGCTCACGTTCGAGCCCGCCAGTCCGGCCACGCTGTTCGGCAACGACGGCGAGCAGACCATCGGCGGCATCGTCGCCGCCAACTGGTCCGGTCCGCGCCGCATCCAGACGGGTGCCTGCCGCGACAGCCTCATCGGCGTGCGTTTCGTCAACGGCCGGGGAGAGATCGTCAAGTCGGGCGGGCGGGTGATGAAGAACGTCACCGGGCTCGATCTGGTCAAGCTCATGGCGGGCTCGTGGGGCACGCTCGGGTTTCTCACCGAGGTGACGTTCAAGGTCGCGCCCATCCCGGAGGCCGAGGCGACGCTGGCGCTCGTCGGGCTCGACGACCGGCGTGCGGTCGCCGCGCTGTGCCGGGCCATGGGATCGCCCTACGGCGTTAGCGGCGCCGCCCATGTGCCGGGCGGCTGGAGCAGCGGCGGTTCCGCCGATCCGGCGCTGACGCTGCTGCGGCTCGAAGGATCGGCGTTTTCGGTGCGCCACCGCGTCGGCGCGCTTGCCGGGCACCTTGCCGAGTTCGGCGGCCATTCGCTGCTCGAGGGCGACGACAGCCGCCTCATCTGGACGGGCGTGCGCGATTGCGCGCCCATTGCCCATCCCCACGAGCGCGCCGTCTGGCGCCTGTCGACCGCACCCACGCGCGGCCCCGACGTCGTCGCCGCCATCGCCGGGCAGCGCGACATCCGCCATTTCTACGACTGGAGCGGCGGGCTGGTCTGGCTGTCGACGCCCGCCGAGGGCGACGCCGGGGCGGCGGCGGTGAGGGGCGCGGTCGCGGCCCATGGCGGGCATGCGACGCTGATCCGCGCGCCTCTGGCCGTGCGGCAGAGCGTGCCGGTGTTCCAGCCCCGGACGGGTCCGCTGGCGCGGATCGCCGCCGACGTGAAACGGGCGTTCGATCCCGCAGGCATCCTGGAGGCCGGCCGCATGGAGGCGGGAGGGTGAGATGCAGACCAATTTCCGGCCCGAACAGCTCAACACGCCCCAGATGCGGGAGTCCGAAAAGATCCTGCGCACCTGCGTGCACTGCGGCTTCTGCACCGCGACCTGCCCGACCTACCTGCTGCTTGGCGACGAGGCGGATTCGCCGCGCGGGCGCATCTACATGATCAAGGAGATGCTGGAGAGCGGCAAACCCGCCACCGAGGCGGTGGTCACGCACATCGACCGCTGCCTCTCGTGCCTGTCGTGCATGACGACCTGCCCGTCGGGCGTGCACTACATGCATCTCGTCGACCACGCGCGCGCCCACATCGAGACGACGTGGCGCCGGCCATGGGCCGACAGGCTGGTGCGGGCGCTGATCGCCCGCGTCCTGCCGTACCGCGAGCGGTTTCGTCTCGCCCTGCGGGCGGCCGCCGTGGCGAGGCCCCTCTCGCGGCTGATCGCCGGTATTCCCGGGGTGGGCGGAAGGCTCGGTGCGATGCTCGCGCTCGCCCCCGCGCAGATACCCGCCGCCGATGCCAACGGCCGGCGGGTGATACCGGCGGAGGGAGCGCGCCGGGGCCGCGTCGCACTGCTGGGTGGCTGCGCGCAGCCGGTGCTCGATCCCGGCATCAACGCCGCCGCCGTGCGCCTGCTGGCGCGCAACGGCATCGAGGTCGTTCTTGCGGACGAGGGCTGCTGCGGCGCGCTGGTGCACCACATGGGCCGCGAGGCGCAGTCGCACGCCCTCGCCCGGCAGGCCATCGCGGCCTGGACGCGCGAGATCGACGGCGAAGGTCTCGATGCGATCATCATTACCGCCTCGGGCTGCGGCACGACGATCAAGGATTACGGCTTCATGTTCCGCGACGATCCCGAATGGGCGCAGCCGGCCGCGCGCGTCTCGGCGCTCGCCCGCGACATCACGGAATATGTTCCGGCGCTGAGCCTCGACTGGCCGAACGCGGGCCTTGCCACGGTCGCCTATCACTCGGCCTGTTCGATGCAGCACGGCCAGCAGATCCGCGAGGAACCCAAGACCCTGCTCAAGGCCGCCGGATTCAAGGTCAGGGACGTGCCGGAAGGCCATATCTGCTGCGGATCGGCGGGCACGTACAACATGCTCCAGCCGGAGCTCTCCGCCCAGTTGCGCGATCGCAAGGTGGCCAATATCGGCAGGACCCGCGCCGACATCGTCGCGACCGGCAACATCGGCTGCATAACCCAGATCAGGCAGGGACTGGCGGTCGCCGGCGAGGGGACCCCGGTGCTGCATACGATCGAATTGCTGGACTGGGCCAACGGCGGCCCGCGCCCGTCCGCCCTGTCCGCGCTCGCTGCCGCCGGGGCGGATGCAGCCGTGGACGGCCCAAGCGCGGCGATTTCCGCCTGAACGGGCCGTTTGTGCGGCGCCGCACTCCATTAACTGTACGCTCACCACGATCGAGGCGGGCGGAACCACTTTTTCGTGTGTTGCGCGGGTAGCGACTTGCTCGCAGGCGCGGAAAAGGCCAAACTGAAACGTGGTATTCGGATCGGCGTTTCGCCGGATTCGCGATCGGGGAAGTTGCCGGTGGCTTGGATGTCTATTGCGCGCCTTGGGCGCCTCGCTGTGTTCGCGTCCGCTTTGACCAGCCTCGGCATTGCGCATGCCACCGCGCGCACGTCGGTCATCGACAATATCCTGCCGGAGTACACGCCGGCCGAATCGCTCGACGGCAATTTCCTCGCCGCCAACATCGCCGGTGCGTCCCGGAACACCGAGGCGGCGACGATCTATTACCGCGAGGTGCTGCGCGACGATCCGCGCAACGCCCCGCTGCGTGAGCGCGCATTCCTGGCGTTTCTCGCCAATGGCTCGTTTTCCGAAGCCGGCGCCGTTGCCCGCAATATCGCCCGGGCCGACCGCGAGAACGGCCTTGCGCAGCTCGTGCTGGGCGTCGACGCGCTCAAGAAGGGCCAGTACGCGACCGCGCGCCGTTTCTTCAATCGCGCCGGAGGCGGCCGTTCCGGCGATATCACCGCAACGCTTCTGAACGCCTGGAGCTGGGCAGGGTCGAAGAATTTCCCCGAAGCCGTGGGAACCGTCGACCATCTCAGCGGCGAGACCATCTACAACGCGTTCCGCGATTATCACGCCGGCCTGATCGCCGCCTATCTCGGCAGCACCCGCCAGGGGGAGGAGCGTTTGCGCGCCGCCCACAGCGCCGAGGGAACGGCCTTGCACGTCGTCGATGCCTTCGGCCGCATCCTGTCGCGGCGGGGAAAGGCCGATGAGGCGAAGGCCGTCTACGAAAAGTTCAACGCGCTGGTGCCGCGCCATCCCGTGGTGCGCCATGCCCTGGCGGAACTCGCCGCCGGCCGCAGGCTCGCCCCCCTCGTTTCGACGCCCCAGCAGGGCGCCGCCGAAGTCCTGTACGGACTGGGCACCCTCGGCAACGGGCAGGGCGACGAGATCGGCGCGCTGATCTATCTCAATCTGGCGCTCCACCTCGATCCCAACCACGCCTTCGCCTCTTTGGCCCGGGGCGAGATTCTGGGGCGCCTCGGACAGTACGAATCGGCCGTCGCGGCCTTCAATAAGGTGCCGGTGAATTCGCCGATGCGCGTTGTCGCCGATGTGCAGATTGCCAGTTCGCTCAACGCGCTGGAGCGCTACGACGACGCCATCGCCTTTCTGCAGGGCGTCCTGAAGCGTGAGCCCGACAATATCGACGCGCTGTCGGCGCTGGGCAGCGTGCAGCGGGTCCGCAAGCTGTACGCGGAAGCCGCCGAGACCTATACGCACGCCATTTCCCTGATCAAGGAGCCCGATGCAAGCCATTGGGAACTGTTCTATTTCCGTGGCATCGCCTATGAACGCGCCAAGGAATGGCCCAAGGCGGAGGCCGATCTCAAGAAGGCGCTCGAGCTCGCCGGCGACTCCATCGGCAGCAACAGCGCGCATATCCTGAACTATCTGGGCTATTCCTGGGTCGACCGGAACGAGAACGTGGACGAAGCGCTTGCCATGCTCAAGCGCGCCGTGGAGCTGCGGCCGCGGGACGGCTACATCGCCGACAGTCTGGCCTGGGCCTATTACCGGCTCGGCCGCTATGAGGACGCGGTGAAGGAATTGGAGCGCGCGATCGAGCTGAAGCCTTCCGAATCGGTCATCAACGATCATCTGGGCGATGCGTACTGGCGGGTCGGCCGCCGCATCGAGGCCGTGTTCCAGTGGAACCATGCCCGCGACCTCGACCCGGAGCCCGAGGATCTGCCAAAGATCCTTGACAAGATCAAGAACGGGTTGCCGGACGAGGACAAGAAGGACAGCCGCGCGGTCGAAAAGAAATCGGACAAGATCATCAAGGTGGAGAACGCCGCCCGCGACAAGACCCGGGAGCAGAACAAGCCTGACGAGCCCCGGAAGCCCGCCGACTGAACGTAGCCGGCCGGCCGCCGTATTCGATGGGCCACGGATGACGATCGTTCTTGCGGAGCGCGCTCCGGCGAAGATCAACCTGACGCTTCACGTGCTCGGCCGGCGCCTGGACGGCTATCATGAGCTCGACAGTCTCGTGGTGTTTTCGGGTTTCGGCGATGCGCTGCGGCTTCTGCCCGGCCCGACGCTGTCGCTTTCCGTCGACGGCCCGACAGCAGAGGCGGCCGGTGCGGGCGGCGACAATCTCGTGCTGCGGGCGGCGCGCGCCCTGATGGCGCGGCGCGACGGCCTCAGGACTGGCGCTTTTTTTCTCACCAAGCGGTTGCCGGTCGCGGCCGGCATTGGCGGCGGCTCTTCCGACGCCGCCGCCGCATTGCGGCTGCTCGCGCGCGCCAATGATATCGCCATCGACGATCCGGTGCTGCATGAGACCGCGCGCGCCACGGGTTCGGACGTGCCCGTCTGCCTGGAGCCGCGCGGGCGGCGCATGTCCGGCGCGGGCGAGCGGATCGGCGAGGCGCTCGGTCTGCCGGCGCTTTGCGCCGTGCTGGTCAACCCGCGTGTCGCCGTGGCGACCCCGCAAGTCTTCGCCGCACTTGCGTTGCGCAACGGCGAGAGCGTCGCCGGGGCGGAGCACCCATCGGTGGCGCGCGGCATCTCCCGGCAGGAGCTGGCCGATCTGCTGGCGCGGGCGAGGAACGACCTCGAAGCCCCCGCGTCACGGCTTGCGCCCGTCATCAGCGAAGCGCTGGCGATGCTGCGCGGCATTCCGGGTTGCGGGCTCGCGCGCATGTCCGGGTCCGGCGCGACCGTGTTCGGACTGTTCGACGGCCGCTGCGACGCATCGCGGGCGGCGCGCATTCTCGCCCGCAGCCGTCCCGACTGGTGGGTGAGGCCGGCTGTATTGCGCTAGCCCGAGCAGTGGAAGGGCGAGAACCCGGCCGGCATGTCTGCCGCCGGCTCGAAGGTTCCCGTACTCGGATCGCGTATCAGCAACTGCCCGTTGCCGATGCCGAAATAGGCGCCGTGCAGGAAGGTGTCGCCACGCGCAACCGCCGCGGCGACGAACGGAAACGTCAACAGGTTCTTCAGGCTGAGTTCGACGGAAGCCAGTTCCAGCAGGCGCAGATAGGCGGCGCGGTCCTGATTCCTGCGCGCCTCGATCGTCTGTGCGGCGGGAGCGATCTGCGACATCCAGTTGCCGATGAAATCGCTGGTGCTCAAGGGCTTGCTCTCGTCGGCGAAGGCGCGGATGCCGCCGCACGAGGCATGGCCGAGCACGACGATGTGCTTCACCTTCAGCGCCTGCACGCCGAATTCGAGCGCGGCGCTGGTGCCGTGCTGGGAATGACGGTCGGTGTCATAGCTCGGCACCAGATTGGCGACGTTGCGCACCACGAGCAGTTCACCCGGCGAGGCGTCGAAGATCACTTCGGGGGAGACGCGCGAGTCGACGCAACTGATCACCATGATCTCAGGGCTCTGCCCACTTTGCGCCAACGCCTCGTAGCGCGACCGCTCGCTGCTGAACCGCCCCCCGATGAACGACAGATATCCTTCCTTCAGTTTCTTCGGAAACATGAATATCCTTTTCTGAAAGCTTCGGAATCCGGGCTGCTGTATGGCTTGCCGGCGCCTTCATGCATGGGGGCCAGCTTATAGCAACGGCCCGGAAAATGGATTCGTTTCCATGGAAAAAGTCGACCTGAAAGCGCCGTGCGGCGTCCGTCAGGCCGCGCGCCTGCCGAGCGGCGCGGTCACATCGCGCAGCCAGGCGCGCGTCTCAGCGTCGACGAGGGGAGAGATTACGTCGCGGACGCGGGCGTGGTAAGCGTCGAGCCAGGCGGTCTCGGCGTCGCTGAGCAGCGCGGCGTCGATCAACGACCGGTCGATGGGCGCGAGCGTCAGCGTTTCGAAGCCGAGCGTCGGGCGCTCCGCTCCCGGCACCCTGCGCTCTTCCACCACCAGCAGATTCTCGGTACGGATGCCGTAATGCCCTTCGCGGTAGTAACCCGGTTCGTTCGACAGGATCATGCCGGGTTCGAGCACCACATGACCCAGCTTCGAAATCCGCTGGGGTCCCTCGTGGACGGACAGGTATGAGCCGACGCCGTGGCCCGTGCCATGGTCGAAATCGACGCCTGCCTCCCACAGGGCGCGACGCGCGAACGGATCGAGCTGCGCGCCCGTCGTTCCGGCCGGAAACACCGCCGTCGCCACGGCGATATGCCCTTTCAGGACACGGGTGAAGCGGTCGCGCGCCTCGGCCGTGGGCGGACCGACCGCGATGGTGCGGGTGATGTCGGTGGTGCCGTCGATGTATTGCGCACCCGAGTCGACCAGCAGAATGCCGGGCGTCACCTGCCGGTCGCTGGCGCGCGTGACGCGGTAGTGCGGCAGCGCGGCGTTCTCGTTGGCGCCGGCGATGGTGGGGAAGGAGATATCGGCCAGCAGGCCGGTATCGCGGCGAAACTCCTCGAGCGCCTCGACCACGGCGATCTCCGTCAGGCCGCCGCGGGGCGCCTCCCGCGCCAGCCACGCGAGGAAGCGCGACACCGCCGCGCCGTCGCGCCGGTGCGCCGCGCGCGCGCCCTCGATCTCGCGCCGGTTCTTGACGGCCTTGAGGCGTGTGATCGGGTCGAGGCCGACATCGAACGTCGCCTCCGCCAGGGTCACGATCTGCTGCAGGGCGAACGCACCCGTGTCCTGATCGATTCGAAGCCTGATCGTCCTGTCCGACTTCTCGTTGAGGTCGGCGATGGCCCTGCCGAGCGCCTCGCGCCGGCCGGCCGCCGTGACGGAAGCTGTTTCGTTCGGCCCGTGCTCACCCTCCGTCACGTCCGCGACCTCCGCAACGGCCCGGAGCGCCACGGCGTCGAACCTGCCGGCGTCGAAAAACAGCGTCGGCCGCCCGTGCGCGGGCACGAGCGCGTAACCGAGCGCGATGGGCGTATGGGGAACGTCGCTGCCCCGGATGTTGAAGAGCCAGGCGATATTGTGCGGATCGCTCACGATCAGCCCGTCGACCTTCGCCCGGTCGAGTTCCTCGCGCAGGCGCGCCAGCTTGCTGGCTGCCGTCTCCCCCGCGACCGACAGCGGGTGCGAGCGGATCGGCGCCTGCGGTGCGGCGGGGCGGTCGCGCCACAGGGCGTCGACAGGATTGGTGGTTACCGCGACGAGCGTGCCTTCGGCTTCCGCCATCGCCTTTTCGAGACGCTTGACCTGCGCATCCGTATGCAGCCACGGGTCGTAGCCGAAGGAAACGCCCCGTGGCAGATGCTGCGTCAGCCACTTTTCGGGTGTCGTCTCGGACAGCGCCACGGGCGAGAACACGGCCTGGTCGATCTGCTCGCGCACCTGGATGGTGTACCGCCCGTCGACGACGATCGCGGCTTCGCTCTCGAGCACGACGGCCGTGCCGGCGGAACCGGTGAAGCCCGTCAGCCACGCCAGCCGCTCCGCGCCGGGAGGGACGTATTCGCCCTGATGCTCGTCGGCGCGCGGCACGATGAACCCCGCGAGCCCGTGCCTGGCAAGGATCTCCCGCAACGCGGCGAGCCGCGCGGCGGACGCTGACGCCGTGGCGGAAGCGGGTTCGTCAAAAGACTGGAAGAGGCTGCTCATGAAACGGCTTCCCGCGGCGATTCGTTTTCCTGATGTCAAGGTGAGCGTAACCCGATACGCTCCGGACGGGCACCCCGGGCGGACGAAATCGCTGCCGACTTTAACAGCACATGCGTTGACGCCGAAGCCCACAGTTCTTAGTGTCGGCGCCCTGTCAGCATGATTGCAACCATTGACGTGCGCCCCGCCGGAATCGACGCGGGCGCTTCCTGCCGAAAGAGATGTCCCATGATTGCCCCGCTCGAACTTGATCCCGCGCTCGTCGAGGCCGCCCGGACCTCGGCCGCCTGGCCGTTCGAGGAAGCGCGAAAACTGGTGGTGCGGCTCGAGCGGCAGCAGCGCATCGACGCGGATGGCGCACCGGTCGGCAATACGCAAGTGCTGTTCGAGACGGGCTACGGCCCCTCCGGCCTGCCGCACATCGGCACGTTCGGCGAAGTGGCGCGCACCTCGATGGTGCGGCATGCGTTCCGCGTGCTCACGCAAGATCGCATTCCGACAAGGCTCATCGCCTTTTCCGACGATCTCGACGGGCTGCGCAAGGTGCCCGACAACATCCCGAACAAGGAACTCGTCGCGCGCCACCTCGGCCGGCCGCTCACGCAGGTGCCCGACCCCTTCGGCACGCACGAGAGCTTCGGCGCGCACAACAACGCCCGCCTGCAGACGTTTCTGGACGCCTTCGGCTTCGACTACGAGTTCCGCTCCGCGACGCAGGCCTACAGGAGCGGCGTCTTCGACGCCACCCTCCTGCGCATGCTGCGCGACTACGACGCCGTCATGCAGGTGATGCTGCCGAGCCTGCGGGCCGAGCGGGCGCAGAGCTATTCGCCGTTCCTGCCCATCCACCCGAAGACCGGCATCGTCATGCAGGTGCCCGTCGACGAGGTGCGCGCGGATGCCGGGACCATCGTCTGGCGGGATCCCGACACGGGCGAGCGCTACGAGACCCCGGTCACCGGCGGCAACGTCAAGCTGCAATGGAAGCCTGACTGGGCCATGCGCTGGGTGGCGCTCGGCGTCGACTACGAGATGGCGGGCAAGGACCTCATCGACTCGGTCAAGCTGTCGGGCCAGATCGCGCGTATTCTCGGCGCGGAACCGCCGGAGGGCTTCAACTACGAGCTGTTCCTCGACGAGCACGGCACCAAGATCTCGAAGTCGAAGGGCAACGGCCTCAGCATCGACGAATGGCTGACCTACGGCACGCCGGAAAGCCTCGCGCTGTTCATGTACAACAAGCCGCGCGAGGCGAAGCGGCTCTACTTCGACGTCATCCCGCGCCACGTCGACGACTATCTCGCCTTCCTCGGCAACTACGGCCGGCAGGAATGGAAGCACCGGCTCGGCAATCCCGTGTGGCACATCCATGCGGGCGATCCGCCCGCGCCGGAGACGATCGCCGCTCCGCTCGGCAACGGCAGCGGCACGCAGTTGAGCTTCGCCATGCTGCTCAACCTCGCAGCCGTCGCGAATTCCGAGGACAAGGCGGTGCTGTGGGGCTTCATCCAGCGCTACGCGCCGGGCGCATCGCCGCAGACGCACCCACGCCTCGACCATCTGGTGGGCTACGCGATCAACTATTTTCGCGATTTCGTCAAACCGGCCAAGACCTATGCCGAGCCGACGGAAGCGGAGCGGGCGGCGCTCGCCGACCTCGCCCGCGAGCTTGGCCTCCACGAGGGCTCGAGCGACGCCGAGGAACTGCAGAACGTCGTCTACGAAATCGGCCGCACGCATTTTCCCGACACGAGCGGCAGGACGAAGAGCCCGGACGGCCGCCCCGGTGTGTCGCAGACGTGGTTCGCGACCCTCTATCGCATCCTGTTCGGCGAGGAGCGGGGACCCCGCTTCGGCTCCTTCATCGCACTCTATGGCGTCGCGGAGACGCGGGCGCTGATCGAGGCCGGCCTGTCGGGGGAGCTCAAGCGCGCCCATGAGGCGTTTCTGGAGGCGTTTCTGGTGGGGCGCGGCAAAGCCAATGGCCGGTGAGCCCGGCTTACGGCCATCGGCCAAGCCCGCGCGGTGCCTGAGCGAAGCCCGCGCGGCATTGGCCGAAGACCGGGGCCGATGGCATGACGTCATCAGAACAGGCTCAACTGTTCGGCCGGCGGCGGCACACCCCGAAAGAGATCGGTGCGCAGCCGCGGCTGGCGTTTGAGGTAGCCGAGGCGCTTCAGCGCCAGCGTGAAGCGGTGCGCGATCATCGCCGCGTAGGGGCCGGTGCCCGTCATGCGCTCGTGCCAGCGGGCGTCGTAATCCTTGCCGCCGCGCATCTCGCGCAGCAGCGACAGCACATGGCGCGCCTTGCCCGGATAGTGCTCCATCAGCCATTCCACCACGAGATCGCGCACCTCGAGCGGCAGGCGCAGGATCACGTAACCGGCCTCGCGCGCGCCCGCCGCGTGGCCCGCCTCCAGAATGGCCTCGATCTCGCTGTCGTTGATGGCGGGGATGATCGGCGCGACCATCAGCGAGACCGGGACGCCGGCCTCGCTCAGCCTGCGGATCGTCTCCAGCCGCTTGTGGGGAGCGGCGGCGCGCGGCTCCATGGTGCGCGCCAGACGCGAATCGAGGGTCGTCACCGAGATGCCGACGCAGACGAGCCCGCGTTCCGCCATCGGCGCGAGGATGTCGATGTCGCGGGCAATGAGCGCCGATTTCGTCACGATGCTGACCGGATGCTGCAGGCGCGCCAGCACCTCCAGCACGGAACGCATGATCCGGTATTGGCGCTCGATCGGCTGGTAGGGATCGGTGTTGGTGCCCATGGCGAGCGTGCGCGGCGTATATCCGGGCCGCTTCAACTCCTTTTCGAGCAGGACGGCGGCATCGGGCTTGGCGAACAGCCGCGTTTCGAAATCGAGCCCGGGGGAGAGCCCGAGATAGGCATGGGTCGGACGCGCGAAACAGTAGACGCAGCCATGCTCGCAGCCACGATAGGGATTGAGCGAGCGGTCGAAGGGGATATCGGGGGAGGCGTTGCGCGTGATGACGCTGCGCGCCTTGTCGAGCAGCACCTCGGTCCTGATCGGCGGCAGTTCGTCCGGCTCCCCCCAGCCGTCGTCCATCGCCTCGCTTTGCGTCGCCTCGAACCGTCCCGCGGGGTTGGACACGGCCCCGCGCCCGCGCCGCCGCCGCGGATCGATCGCTGGCGGCGCGGGCGGTCCCTGAGCGTCGGCGGCGTCCGCAGTCCGCGCCGTCTTCCGGGAAGGCACACTTTGGGAAGACGGATTTTGAGAAGGTGGATTGTTGGAAGTCTCACGCATAATCTGCCATGATCTGCCGCAAAATCAGGAACGGATAACGATCTTATATAGAACATAAAAGAAACATTGTAAATGACGTCCGTGAAGAATGCGCGCCCTCTCACGCCTGCCTCGGCGCCGGGCCGGAGCGCGTCGTCGCTTAGAGCGTCCTCCGATCTCACGAAATCGGAAAACACTCTGCGATTCTTTGAGTTGAGCGAGTTCTGATCGATCAGACGATTCCGTCTGATCGGAAAGCGCTCCCGCGGTCCGGTTCGGGTAGACTTGCGTGTCATGCTGGCATGTTATCGTCAGGCGGAGCGATATCGGGGCATCCGGCAGGAGTGGACGCGATGAACGGGCAAGGGGCCGGCTCTGCCGCCGGCGGACAGGAAGCGGTATTCGCCTTTCTCGCGCGTCCCGACACTTACGGACACGACGTCTCCGTCAAGCGCATCGACACGCACGGCGCGGTGGTGTTTCTGGCCGGGCGGGACGTCTACAAGGTCAAGCGGGCCGTGCGTTATCCGTTCATGGACCTGTCGACGCTGGAAAAGCGGCACAAGGTCTGCGAGGCGGAAATCGCCGTCAACCGGGTCAACGCGCCCGATCTCTACCTCGGCGTCGTGCCGATCATCCACGGCGCCCAGGGGCTCGCGCTCGGGACGGACGGGCAGGGCGAGGGCGACGTCGCGCCCGGCAGGGTCCTGGAATGGGCCGTGCACATGAAGCGCTTCGACGAGGAGGCGACGCTCGACCGTCTCGCGGAACGCGGGGCGCTGCCCGAGGATATGACCGCCCGGCTGGCGGAAATGGCGGTGCGTGCCCACGCCGTCGCGCCGCCCGTCGCCGATCCGCAGGCGTCGGTGGCCGCGCTTGCCGGCTATGTGAGGCGCAACGCGGAAGGCATCGCGCAACGGCCGGAGATCGTTTCCGTCGACCGGGTGCTGGCGCTGAAGGCGGCGAGCCTCGCGGCGCACGAGCGGCTGCGCGCGCTGCTGACCGGCCGCGCTCGCGCCGGCTTCGTGCGCCGCTGCCACGGCGACATGCACCTGCGCAACATCGTGCTGATCGACGGCGCGCCCGTGCTGTTCGACGCCATCGAGTTCGACGAGAGCATCGCCAGCATCGATCTGCTGTACGATCTGGCGTTCCTGCTGATGGATTTGTGGGCGCGGGATCTGCAGGCCATCGCCAACGGCGTCCTCAACCGTTACCTGTGGGCGCGGGATTGCGACGCCGATATCGCCGGCCTCGCGGCCCTGCCGCTGCTGCTGAGCGTGCGCGCGGGCGTGCGCGCCATGGTCGACGTCGCCGGCCTGCAGTACTTCGAGGGCGAGCAGCTGGCGCAGGCGATGGAGGAAGCGCGCGGGTATGTCGAACTCGCCGAACGCTTCATCGCGCCGCCGCCGCCGCGGCTGATCGCCGTCGGCGGACTGTCGGGCACGGGCAAGAGCACGCTGGCGCGCCATCTCGCACCCCACGTGCCCGGCAGCGCGGGAGCCGTGCATCTGCGCAGCGATATCGTGCGCAAGAACCTTTCAGGCGTCGGCGAAACCGTCCGGCTGCCGCCGGAAGCCTACGGTCCGGACGTGACGGAGGCCGTCTACGCGAAGCTGCGCCAGCTGGCACGGGAAGCGCTGCGCGCCCGGCAGAGCGTCATCGTCGACGCGGTGCACGCCAGGGAAGCCGAGCGCGACACACTCGAGGCGATCGCCCGCGAGACGGGCGCGGATTTTGCCGGCCTCTGGCTGGAAGCCCCCCTCGGCGTCCTCGAGGCGCGCGTGACGGAGCGGGTCGGCGATGCGTCGGATGCGGACGCCGGCGTGGTGAGAGGGCAGGCGCGCTACGCCCTAGGCGACATCCGGTGGCGGCGGCTGTCGACGGATGGCGCGCCCGGCGACGTCACGGCCAGAGCCCGCGAAGCGCTCGGCCTCGACTGAGCAATACCCGGTCTCAACGGGCCTCGCTCGCGCTCCCCATCGACAACGGGGAGCGTTGACATGGCTGCCGCGCCGAGTTCCGCAAGCTCAAAATCCCTCGACTATTATCAATCCCGAGGTTTCCTGGAAACTCTCATATGCTCGCTGCATCGTTCGGCACTTATCGACAGACTAAAAGATAGATAATATTGAGATACACGAAACTTAGAAAAAATATATTCAATATACATAGCAATTTAGAACAAAATTTTATTTACAAATAATCATATCATGTTTTTATGAAGTTTTATATTTTGTACATATAAATATATATTGAATTTATTGCAATATATTTATATTATTATCCCTTTCAAATGCGAATTATAATTTCGCTTTATAGGTTCAGAATCTCGATTTTTTGTGATATGCATCCGCAACATACAACCTTAGGGATATACTTCCGGGGAGTGGTAAGTCGTGTCCGCTGGATCGTCGGGCTTTCTGTCCAGGTCCGAGGCGGCAGTGGTGCTTTGGGAGGGTGCGGGGTGATTACGGGATCTGAAGCGTTCGTTGTTCGTCGCCGGAAAGACAGCACTATTCTGAGTCGTGTCAGCATGATCGCCCTGATCGTCGGGGCGGCCGCATGCGGCGGCGAAGCCATGGCCGATGACAACACGGTCAGGGAAATCAGCCACGGCAAGAACGGGGCGGCGTGGTACTGGCAGTCCAGGCCGGGCGGCGGAAGGGAAGCCATCTTCCCCACTGCAGGCGAACATGCCCCGGATGTCGAGCTGTCCAACCCGGTCTCGAACCTGACTACGCCGGCGAAGACGACGGCGGTCGAGGTCGGCTCCGTCGGCGGCAACGGCCAGATCGGCGATGGCTACACGGCGGGCGGCATCAGCGGCAGCACGTTCTATTCCCTGCCGGGTACGGACGGCGGAAACGGCGGAAACGTCTATCTGGAGCAAACGGGCGAACTCGCCGGCTTCGGCAGCCAGGCGTCCGACAAGGCGCTCCTGAGCATCTACTCGATCGGCGGCTACGGCGGCATCAGCCACTCGCAGGACCGCATCGAGTCCGGCAGGGGCGGCGCCGCCGGCACGGTCACGCTCGACATGCAGGCCGATATGAGGGTGGTGGGCAACCACTTTGCCGGCATATGGGCGAAGTCGGAAGCGGGGCAGACCGGACGCAACTACACCGGCACCCCGATCGAGGGCGGCGTGCCGGCCGTGAACGTCGGCAAGTATCCCGGCGTGAACGGCAATACGGTCTCGGTCGTGGTAGGCGCGCAGGTGACCATCTCCACGCAGGAGGATACCGCGGAAAGGGACCCCACGAAGCGCGGCTATGCGCCGGCCGTCATCGCCGAATCGATCGGCGGCGCGGGTATCGACGGCGCGACGATCCGCAGCCTGCTGCCGGGGGCCGGCAATGGCGGCACGGTCACGTTCGAGAACCACGGCCACATCATGACGGACGGCAACGTGTCCACCGGCGTGCTGCTGCAATCGGTCGGCGGCCGCGGCGGACGCCAGATGAAGTCCGTGAGCCATGGCAACACCAGCACCAGCGCCGGCGGCGGAAGTGGCGGACATGCGGGGCACGGCGGCGAGGTCAAGGCGCTGCAGGCGGGCACGATCGAAACGATGCAGGATTACTCGTTCGGCATCGCTGCCTTCTCGATCGGCGGCGGCGGCGGCAGCGGCGCCTCGGGGTTCGGCGGCGTGCAGGGCGGTGACGGCGGCAATGCCGGCAACGGCGGCACGGTGGACGTGATCAACAGCGGCCTGATCACCACCCACGGCAAGGGATCCGTCGGCCTTTCGGCGCAGAGTCTCGGCGGCGGCGGGGCGCTGAACGCCTTCCAGCGCGCGAGCCTCACGCCCGGATCGTCGACCGGCGGCGGCACGGCCGGCGGCGGCTACGCGGCGTTCTTCGGCGCGGGCACCGGCGGACGGGGCGGCGCCGGCGGCGACGGCGGCATCGTTTCCGTGACCAACGACGGCACGATCGAGACCGGCGGCGAATCCGCCTTCGGCATTCTGGCGCAGAGCGTCGGCGGCGGCGGCGGCAGCGGCGGCCGGTCCTCGACGGCCTTCAGCATTCTGCTCGGCAGCGCCACCGGCGGCGACGGCGGCGGAGGTGGCCATGGCGGCGTGGTCAAGGTCAATCCGTCGGACATCCCCGAAGACGCCGACGCTCCGTTCATCAAGACCACCGGCAATCTGGCGAGCGCCATCCTGGCGCAGAGCGTCGGCGGCGGCGGCGGTGCCGGCGGCGACGCGAAAGCCGTATCGACGGGCGTCATCGCCGCCATCTCGATCGCTGTCGGCGGCGCCGGCGGCAAGGGTGGCGACGGCGGCAGCGTCTACGTCGACAACACGTCGGTCATCGAGACAGCGGGCAAGGAGGCCCACGGCATCGAGGCCAGAAGTGTGGGCGGCGGCGGCGGCAAGGCCGGCAACGCGAGCGCCTACGCCATCGGGGTGGCTCCGCCGCCCTATCCGTCGCTGAGCCTCACCTGGGCGGTCGGCGGCTCGGGCGGCGAGGGCGGGGCGGGCGGCACCGTGTCGGTGGCGAACCTGTCGCGGATCACCACGATCGGCGAGAAGGCCTACGGCGTCTTCGCCACCAGCATCGGCGGCGGCGGCGGCAACGCGGGTTCCGCCTCGGCGGTTTCGGACGTGATCGGCTTCACGCGGAATTTCGCCTTCGGCGTGTCCATCGGCGGGTCGAGCGACGGCGGCGGCAACGCCGATCTCGTCAACGTCCTCAACGCCAACGCCATCGAGACGCAGGGGAAATTCGCCACCGGCATCCTCGCCGCCAGCATCGGCGGCGGCGGCGGCGACGGCGGCGTGGGCACGGCCTCCGCCAGCAAGGGCGTATCGAATATGAGCTACCTCTCCACCATCGTGGAGGACGGTATGCCGATAGCCGATGCGTGGACGGCGAAGGTCGCCATCGGCGGCTCGGGCGGCAAGGGCGGCAGCGGCGGCCAGGTCATCGTCGACAACTACGGCAGCATCGTCACCCGCAACGACCAGTCCAAGGCCATCATCGCCCAGTCCATCGGCGGCGGCGGCGGCACGGGCGGCGGCTATCTGAGCATGGGGTCGAGCGAGCGGACGGGCAGCCTCAACATCGGCGGCAGCGGCGGTGAGGGCGGTGCCGGCGGAGCGGTGAATGTCGGCAATGCCGACGATGCCGTCATCGCAACCTTCGGCGACGGATCGGCGGCGATCTTCGCCCAGAGCGTGGGCGGCGGCGGCGGCGACGGCGGCGCCCTGGCCGGAAGCACCAAGGCGGCGCCCTCGCTCAAGAACGCGGTGAAGGCGACCGACGCGGTCTTCCAGTTGACCGACGATCTGTTCAAGATCAACAAGCGCATCGTCGACCAGTTCGGCAACCCGGCTCTCGCGCGCGAGGAAGCCTCGTTCTTCGACAAGAAGAGCTCCGCGCAGGAGAAGCTGAAGTCGGCGAAGACCGTCTTCTCCATCGTCAAGGCGGGCTGGGCCTCCGTGAAGGATTCCATCAAGCAGAACGAAAAAATCCGGGAACAGAACATCATCAACGCGAAGGAAGGCAAGCCGCTCATCCCCGAAATTCCGGTGGGCGAGACCATCGGCAAGGCCGTCTACGAATCGGCGAAAAGCGGCGCGCTGAGCTACGTCATTAAGGAGCTGAGCGACAAGCTCAAGGACGGACTGACGGCATTGACGGGCAAGATCGACAACACCAAGGCGACCGTCGCCGTCAACGTGAGTATCGGCGGCACCGGCGGCAAGGGCGGCGACGGCGGCCCCGTCACGATCGATAACCGGGGCGGCATCCAGACCCACGGCGCGATTTCCTACGGCATCTTCGCCCAGTCCATCGGCGGCGGCGGCGGTAGCGGCGGCGGCGCGGTCACCTCGGGCGCCAACTGGTACAATGTCGACGTCTCGATCGGCGGCAACGGCTCGCAGGGCGGCGTCGGCGGAACGGTGAACGTGACCAACGACGGCGTCATCGAGACGCTCGGCCGCGGTTCGTTCGGCATCCTCGCCCAGTCCATCGGCGGCGGCGGCGGTCTCGGCGGCGCGGCGGTGAATGCGGACGCGGTCACGGCGGTCTCGGCTACCTTCAACGTCGGCGGCAAGAACGAGGTGTTCGCCAGCGGCGGCAGAGTGGAAATAACCAACGCCGGCACCATCAGGACATCCGGCAAGGAAGCGCACGCGATCGCGGCCCAGTCGATCGGCGGCGGCGGCGGCGCGTTCTTCATCGATCGCGGGTCGCTCGTGTCCGCCGACGCCCTCGCCGACTCCCAGGAGGCGCTCGAGGCGCTCAGGGAGGCTAACGAACTCCTCAAGGAACTCGATCTGGGCACGATCGGCGACGACGGGTCGCATGGCGGAAAGGCCGGCCCCGAAATCGGCACGGTCATCCCGCCGATCAGCATTTCCGCCAATATCGGCGGCCGGGCGCGCAGCAACGACGCTGCCGGCAAGAACGGCGGCGACGGCGGCTCCGTGAAGGTCGTCCATGCGGGAGCCATCGAGACGTCGGGCCTGGGCGCGATCGGCATTCTCGCCCAGTCGATCGGCGGCGGCGGCGGTTTCAGCGCCGATACTACCGCGCTGGGGTCTGCATCCTTCAAGACGGTGCTCGGCGGCACCGGTGGCACCAGCGGCAACGGCGGCCATGTCGACATCGTCTTCGACAAGTCCGCGAGCATCAGGACCAGCGGCGACGGTGCGATCGGTGTCCTCGCGCAATCGATCGGCGGCGGCGGCGGCTATACCGGCACCGGCGCGGGCGCGTTCCAGTTGGCCACGCCGCGGGAGTGGCAAAGCTGGAACAGCATACCGGGTTTCATCGCCCCCGGATTCAGCGGCGGATACTGGATGACGCATCACGACGGCGCGACCGGCAACGGCAGCACCATCAACATCGGAATGAGTGGGCCCGACGCCAGGATCGACATCGCCACGACCGGCGAACGCGCGCACGGCATCTTCGCCCAGTCGATCGGCGGCGGCGGCGGCTATGGCTTCGACGTCAACGGCGGCAACGTGCCGTACAACAGCAGCGCCGCGAGCCGGGATGCGTCGATGCGCGGTTTCGGCGGCGTGGTCAACATCGACACGAGGGGCGATATCGTCGCCTCGGGGCGCGATTCCTACGGCATCTTCGCCCAGAGCGGTGTCCAGAAGGTCGATGGATCGATCGATCTGGCCCGCATCACCGGGGGCTACAACCGGATCGTTCACGCCGGCCGGATCGAGGGCGGCTCGGGCGAAGGTGCGGCGATCCGCGTCGACGGCGGCACGGAAACGACCATCAGGCTGTTGCCCGGATCCCACGTGAGCGCCCAGTCGAACATGGCGATCATCGGCTCCACCGGGAAGTATACGATCGACAACCACGGCAAACTGGTGGGGGGGATCAGGTTCAGCGGGAATCCGTCTGCCAGTCTCTTCCATAACCACAGGGAGGGTGTCTACGAAAGCCGGGGCCAATCCGAATGGATATTCTACAATGGCGGCGTGGGGCTCAACGAGGAGATCAATCTGGGCGAGAACGGCATTTTCCGCAACGAGGGCACGCTCGACATCGCCGGCGAGGGGGCGATCGGCCGGCTGACCATCAACAAGGGCGCGAAAATCGAGCTCGGCGGCGTCATGCTGGTCGATATCGACCGTCCGGCGAGAGAGTACAAGGTTTTTGCCGACAATGTGTCCGGCGGTCGCGTCGAGATACGCGACGTCGTCATTCAGCCCCGGATCGGACAGAATCTGAACAAGGGGCGGATCTTCGTGATCTCGGGCGATACCATCAGCAACCAGAATGCGGTCCGGGTCGTCAACACCGAGGGATCGCCGGTTTCCTGGGGCCACACGAGCGACAACACGACGGTCTGGATCGAGCCGACGGCCGATTTCGTCGGCGCGGTGTCGGGTCCGGTGACGACCAGCGAAATGGCCCTGCTGCAGGCCCTGCAGCGCGCATGGGACGCCCAGTCGAGCCCGGAGACGCGGATTTTCGCATCGCTCGCCAAGGCCGGCTCGGCCGCCGACTACCTCGAGATCGTGGACAGGATCTCTCCCGAGGAGAAGCAGCATCCCGCGGTGCTTCAGGCGCTGAACGCGCGCGGCTCGCTGTCCCACGCCCTGAGCTGCCCGGTGTTCGCCGATACGGGCACCATCATCAACGAAAGCCAGTGCGTGTGGGGCAGCGTGACCGGATCGCGCACCATGCGCTTCGAGTCCAGGGACAACAACGGCTACCGCAACGATGCGCTGAGCTATCGCGTCGGCGGGCAGTGGGAGATCGCGCCGGACTGGTTCCTGGGGGCGACCGCGGCCTACAACACCGACTGGCTGCAATCGCGCGATCGCGGCACCCGGGCGGACGGCAAGGGGGCGGACGTCTCCATCGCGCTCAAGCACCAGATCGGCGCATGGTACTTCGCTGGCGCCGTGCATGCCGGCTATCACGGCAGCGACTTCACGCAGTCGTTCATGGTCGGCGACGAGTGGTGGTCGTCGAAAATCGATACGAAAACCTGGACCTTCGGCCTCCGCGGCCGGGCGGCCTACGAATTCGCCTTCGACGAATGGTATGTGCGCCCCTATGTCGACGTCGACGCCATCCACGCCTACATGCCGGGCTACATCGCCTCCGGCTCCGGGCCGGCGAGGCGGGTCGACCCGATGCGCGAATGGACCTTCGCGGTGAGCCCCGCCGTCGAGCTCGGCGTCCGCAAGAACCTGGAATCGGGCGGCTGGCTGCGGCCTTACGTCAGCGTCGGCGGGACCTACTTCAAGGACCACGGCCTCAGCACGAAAGTCCGCTTCGTCGATGGGGTGGAGGAGGGGATCGCGTTCGAGTCGACCAGCCATCTGCCCCGCTACGTCTTCGACGTCGGCGCGGGCGTGCAGTTCCTGTCCAAGGACAGCTTCGAGGTGCGGGGCGAGTACAAGGCCCAGATCGGCAAGGACTTCCTCAACCAGAAGGCCAGCCTGCGCGCCGCGATCCATTTCTGATCGCGGCCTGCGCCCGCCGGAGGCCGATATCCGGCGCGGCGCGGGCCATACGCGACGGCCTGCGCCGTCAGACGGGTGCCAGCGGCGGGCGGGCGTGCTTCCTGAGCATATCGACGAATTGCCGCGCGATCGCCGTCGGCGGTCCGCCGGCGCGCGTCACGATCCCGAACGGCGGATTGCCCGCGGTGAGCGTCAACGGCAGCACGTGGAGCAGCTTCTCCGGGGCGAAGAAGGCGCAGACATCGGCGGGCAGAAGCGCGACGAGGCCGGGGTCCTGGCTCAGAAGCGAGACGGTCGCGAAGGTCGAGGAAGTCTCGATCAGGTTGGACGGCATGATCATGCCCGCGTCGGCAATGGCCCGCTCGAGCAGCACGCGCAGCGGCATGAGGCTCGGATAGACGATCCAGCCGTATGGCTCCAGATCCTGCAGGTGGACGCGCTTTCTGCGCGCCAGGGCATGCCCGGCGCCCACGGCGAGGCGCAGGGGTTCCTCCCAAAGCGGCTCATAACGGTAGAGCGCTGGATTGGGGCTGACCAGCACCCGCCCGATGGCGACATCGAGATGCCCCTGATCGAGCGCTTCCAGCAGCTTCGCGCTGGTGTCCTCCGCGATGTGGATCGCGATTTCGGGCGCGGCGCGCCGCAATTCGAGAACGGCCTGGGTGAGGACGCGCGGCACCGCCCCCATGATGGTGCCGACGGACAGCCGGCCGCTGCGGCCGCGCTGGATGTTGCCCATCTCGTCGCACATGGATTCGACATCCGCCCGCAGCAGCCACGCATAGCGGATGACGCATTGTCCCATCTCATTGGGAACGATGCCGGTTCGCGACCTCTCGAACAGCGGCGTGCCGATGACGGCCTCGATCTCGGCCAGCGCCTTGCTCGCCGCCGACTGGGTCATCGACAGGTCGGCGGCGGCGCGGCGCAGCGAGCGATGCTGGTCGAGCGCGATCAGCAGACCCAGCTGCCGCATGCGCAGACGGCCGAATATCCTGGCGGCGGATGCAATCATGGCTTCGTGTCCGTCATCGACAACCGCCTCCGGATGCCGGAGGCCGGGTGACCTTATCGCTGAATCGCGATCGCTCTGTCTCCTTTATCTATCTGATTGCCGCACGGGTTGTTCCCCGGAAAGTGCCCGGGGGCGTCAGCGCATCAGCCCCGGGCGTTACCGGCCCCAGCGGAGCGCGAGCGGATCGAGGCGCCGGGCAACGTCAAGCAGTCCCGCGCGCGTGGCCGGGTGCATCGGCGCGATGGGATGACGCGGCGCCTCGCAGGCGATCACGCCGCCTTCCTTCATCAACGCCTTGCAGGCCAGCAGCCCCGCCTGACGGTTCTCATAGTTGATGAGCGGCAGCCACCGCTCATAGAGCGCATAGGCTTCGTCCCGCCGCCCGTCGCGATGCGCCTCGATGATGGGGCGCAATCCGTCCGGATAGGCGCCGCCCGTCATCGCCCCGGTGGCCCCCGCGTCGAGGTCGGGCAGCAGGGTGATGGCCTCTTCGCCGTCCCATGGCCCCTCCACGGCATCGCCGCCGAGCCGGATCAGCTCGCGAAGCTTCGCGGCGGTTCCGGGCGTCTCGATCTTGAAGTAGGAGACCTGCTCGATCTCCCTTGCCATGCGCGCCAGGAACGCCGCCGGCAACTGGGTGCCGCTGATGGGCGCGTCCTGGATCATGATCGGTATCCCGATGCGATCCGACAGACGGGCGTAGAACTCGAAGATCCTGTCCTCGGTGGCGCGCAGCGTCGCGCCGTGATAGGGCGGCAGCACCATCACCATCGCCGCTCCGAGTGTCTCGGCCTCGGCGCTGCGCTCGGCGCAAACATGCGTGCTGAAGTGGGAGGTCGTCACGATCACCGGCACCCGTCCGGCGACGTGTTCGAGGATGGCGCGGGTCAGAATGCCGCGCTCGTCGTCGGAAAGCAGGAACTGCTCGGAAAAGTTCGCCAGAATGCAAAGGCCGTCCGAACCCGCGTCGATCATGAAATCGACGCTGCGGCGCTGGCTCTCGAGATCGAGCGAGCCGTCTTCATTGAAGGTGGTGGGAACGACGGGGAAGATGCCGCGATAGCGGGCGGGTCTGGCGGTTGTCATGCAACGATCCTCAACTGGTGGCGCCCATGGCGAAACCGGGCAGGGCGTGTGTGATTGCGTCCGGACGTTCGAACGCGGCGGATGCCGTCCACGGTCGACGGATCGGAATGCTTGCCGCCGCATCCTCGTCCCGGCCGGTCTTTTCGTGCACGGGCATTTCCCGAAGAGCGGCGCGGCTTACCCGCCGGGATCATGCCCCCCGGACAGGAACCCCGGAAATCCCGTCATATCAACATGTTGATGAGAAATTCCGATACCTCCCGTCAGGCGTTTCTGCCTCGTTCTTATGTCACGATAGTAGGAAGCGCCGGATGGGGTGTCAAATGAAGTGTTTCCATAAGGTGATCGCTAAATCGACTATATATCGCCGTCCGCTCGCCCGGCTGGACCGCCCCTCTCAAGGCGACTATCCTGGGCGACGGCGGCGAACGGCGCCAGCATGCGCGCAATGAAGAGAACGGAGACGATCATGACGGACGAGGAGCGTTTCCTGCGCGAGGCCATCGAACTGGCGTATGCGAATATCGGGAAAGGCGGCCGCCCCTTCGGCGCGGTCGTCGTCAAGGACGGCGCGGTCATCGCGACCGGGGTCAACGAGGTCTACCTCACCAGCGATCCCACCGCGCATGCGGAGATGACGGCCATCCGCGCCGCCAGCCGCAAGCTCGGCTCACCCGGGCTCGAAGGCTGCGCGGTCTATGCCAGCGGCCATCCGTGCCCGATGTGCATGGCAGCGATGCGGCTCTCCGGCGTCGGCGAGGTCGCCTATGCCCACTCCCTCGACGACGGCGCCCCGTTCGGACTGTCGACGGCGGCGATCTATGCGGAACTGGCCCGGCCCTTCGCCGAACAGTCCATGAAGATCCGCTATGTGCCGGTCCGGCTGGAATCGCACCCGAACCTCTACGCCGACTGGAAGCGGAGCCAGGACGGGCGGGCGTAGGGATTTGGAGGTCGAGGCAGGGCGTTATAGTTCGTCGGCTGTCAACAAAGGCATTTCGGCGCTGATCGGCTTCGCGGCTCTCGCCTCCGGCGGCAGCCGCTATTCCGGGCATGTCAACGACGATGGCAACATCAGCGGGACCACCGAAGGTGGAGGGGAATGGAGCGCCTCGCGTCCGGGCGGGTGAGTACCGCCCGCGTCGCAACCCCGCGCCTCCACGGCGGCGATGGTGAACAATGACCAATGGTAGAGGATGCGAGCGCGGGCCGGGCTCGACAGCGCGGAAACGCCATGACGACCTGACGGGATAGCTGATTGATGTCCCACGTTAGAATTATTGCGCATATAAGGATGAGATAATTTAATTTGACACGTGGCGTTGATGCGAATGGAATAATCTCCAGAATAAGTATTACGAGCTGTGCAGAGATATGCCGTGACGATCTCAGAAATACTATCCAAGTTTTCCATAGATTTAAGCTTCAGTGATATTCCCGGCGAGGTCACGAGCAAGGCGAAGGAACTGATCCTGGATGGTGCTGGAATTGCGTTGGCCTCCAGCACATATTCCTTTGCCGACGCCACGCTGGCCGGGTTGCGCCGTTTCGGCGAGGGGAGCGAGCCGGTCATCGGCTGCGGCGCTCGTCTCGCCCTGCGCGACGCGGCGCTGATGAACGGCATTCTGGTCCACGGCCTCGACTATGACGACACGCATCTCGAAGGCGTGGTGCACCCGACATCAAGCTGCTTCCCCTGTGCCATGGGGCTTGCCGGTTTCCTCGATCGATCCGGAAGCGACTTCCTGGCCGCCTATATCGCCGCACTGGAGGTGTCCGGCCGGCTTGGCAAAGTCGCCAAGGGCGAGCTCAACCAGGTCGGGTTCCATCCCACGGGGGTCATTGCGGCCTTCGGCTGTGCCATTGCTGCCAGCCGCCTCTTCGGACTGGACGCGGAAAAGACCACCATGGCCCAGGGCATCGTTCTGAGCATGGCGGCAGGATCGCGGGAATACAGTGCCGACGGATCGTGGAGCAAGAGGCTGCATCCCGGATGGGCCGCTGTCGGCGGCATTACGGCTGCCGGTCTCGCTGCCGAAGGCTTCACCGGTCCGCGTACGGCCTACGAGGGAAAGTTCGGCCTCTATGCCACGCACCTGGGAACGCAGGGGAGAACCTATGACCTGTCCGCAGCGACCGCCGGCTTTTTCGACGTCTGGGAAACATTGGGCATTGCGATAAAGCCGTTCCCGGCCTGCCAGCTCAGCATTGCCTGCATCGACGCGGCGCTGGCGCTCGCCCGCAACCACGCGATCGATCCGCTGGCAGTCGAGCGGATCGAGGCTGTGATCCCGCCGCACGCGGTGGCCATCGTCTGCGAGCCCGTGGAAAGACGGCTGCGGCCGGAATCCGCCTATGCGGCGCAGTTCAGCCTGCCATTCGTGATCGCCTGCGCGCTCGTGCACAAGCGGATGGGGCTTGCGGAACTCCAGCTCTTCGATGACGCAGCGCTTCTCGATCTCGCTGCGAAGGTCACCTATCGCGTCGACCACAACACCAATTACCCCCGGCATTTTTCCGGGGAGGTGATCGTCAATCTGAAGGACGGACGCGTTCTCTCCCATCGGGAAGAGGTCAATCGCGGGGCCCGGGAACGGCCGGTCAGTGCCGAGGATGTAGAGGACAAGTTCTTCCAGAATGCGGAATTGGCCGTGGACAGGCAAACGGCTGTCCGCATCCGGGATCTCATCCTGTCGATCGAGAAAACACCAAACGTCAGGGAACTGATCAGGGAACTGGCAATCGCAAAACAATAATCGCCACGGGAGGACAACGCAATGAAGGCTGCAAAGGATCATCTGATCGCTGCATTGGTGGGGATATGCGTCTTATCCGCTGCCGCCAATGCACAGGAGACGGTCAATTATCCGGACGGGCCCGTCGATTTTATCGTAGGTTTCTCGCCGGGCGGTGGCACGGATACCGTCGCCCGGATCACCGCCGAGGCGCTCGGCAAGCAATGGGGCAAGGCCACCGTCGTCGACAACCGTGCGGGCGCAGGCGGCGCAATTGCTGCGGAGCTGGTTGCGAAGGCCAGGCCGGACGGCAAAACCCTTCTTTTTGACTCGGCAAGCTTCACCCTGCGCCCGGCGCTGGAAACCGATCTGCCTTTCGATGTTACGAAAGACTTCGTTCCGGTCTCCCTCGTCAGCGCCGCTCCCTATGTGCTGGTCGTCAATCCCAACGTGAAGGCCAATTCCGTGGAGGAGCTGGTGAAACTGGCCAAGGAGCGGCCGGGCGAACTGACCTACGCATCTGCGGGTATCGGCAGCTCGCTTCATTTCGCGGCCGAGCTGTTCAAGAGCCTGGCCCAGGTCGACATCAGGCATATCCCTTACCAGGGAGCAGCCGGGATACCCGATCTGATTGCCGGGCGCGTCGATATGGCATTTGCGGGTTTACCCCAGGCGCTGCCGCAGATTCAGGCAGGCAAGCTGCGGGCGCTTGCGGTTACGACACTCGAACCGTCAGAACAATTGCCCGATGTTCCGACCATGCAGCAGGCCGGCGTCGAGGGCTATGAAATGCAGTCCTGGTATGGATTGTTCGCGCCCGCAGCGACGCCGCAGCCCATTTTCCACAAGATCGCCGAGGACGTGGTGGCGGCTGCGAAAGATCCCGAGGTGCAACGGAAACTCGCTTCGCAGGGACTGGAAGCGCGCGGCACATCGCCGGATGACTTTGCCGCCTACGTCACGACGGAGATCGAGAAGTGGAAGGGGATCGTCAAGCAGGCCGGGATCACCGCACAGTGATGATGACCCGGCGGAGCCTAAGCCGGCCGTGTCGCGGCTTCGGCTCCGCCGGGTGGTTCATCGTCCCGATCGCGACTGCATCGACAGAGCCGGGATCGGGGAAATTTCATCAGAAGCGACCGTTTGCGACGAGCGGGCCTTTTCCAGCGCGCGGCGAACCCTCGATGCGGTCCAGCGCGAGTCGAACATGCTGATGAAATCGTAGGTATAGCTGCGTACGTAAGACTCGCGGTTCAGCCCGATATAGATCGTGTTCGGCTTGAACAGATGCGAGACGTCGATCGCGTGAATATCCGTGTCCGTCTTTTCATCGTAAACGATATCGCCGACGATCGCGATGCCCAGACCGATCTTCACATAGGCCTTCATGACGTCCGAGTCGGTCGCGCTGACAATGATCCGGGGCTCCAGCCCAGCCTTGCGAAAGGTGTCGTGGATCTGGACGCGTCCGGTGAAGGCGTCGTCATAGGTGATCATGGGGAAGCGCGACAGACTCTCCAGCGTCGGCGCGCCGCCCTTCAGAAGCTCGTGGTCCGGTCCCGCCAGAATGATGCGGGTCAGATCGTAAGAGGGTAGCAAGAACAATGGGCCGATCGGGCCCAGAGGACGGGCTGCGATCGAAAGGTCCGCCGCGCCCGACATGATCCAGGAAGCGACCTCTGTCGGGTTCCCCTGTTTCAGGCTCAGCCTGACCTTGGGATAACGTTCCACGAAGGACAGCACCGTAGGCGGCAGCACATAGCGCGCCTGCGTATGCGTTGTAGCGATGATGAGGGTTCCCTCGTCGCGCGCACTGTATTCATCGCTTATGCTTCTTATAATTCCAGCATCGTTAATTATCTTTCTGGCTATCGGCAATATTTCTTCGCCCGCCTTGGTCAGGTTGAGCAGTCTTTTCCCGCTTCTGTTGAATATCCTGACGCCGAGCTCATCCTCGAACTGCTTCATATATCGGCTGACACCCGGCTGCGTCTTGTTAAGAGCGTCGGAGGCATTTGATATGTTCAGTCCGCTATCGACGATCTCGCACAGATATTGAAGATGCTGGAGCTTCATATGGCCCGCTTATGCCGTTTAGTTAGTAAGAAGGAAGACTATATTATTAGACGCTCTAAGGCAAGTGCTGCAAAATTCACCTTCTAACGCAGAAGCAATAGGCGCCGGCTGCAGGCACCTGCACAGAGATTTGCCGGTGGGGAAGCATCAAGGAGCGTTCATGGTGAAGGAAACCGCTATAAAGATTGCCGTCCTGCCGGGAGACGGCATCGGGCCGGAGATTATGGATTCCACGGTGGCCGTTCTGGAGGCGGCAGCATCTCACGCCGGCTTGCCCATTCAGTTGACGCACGGGCTTGTCGGCTGGAAAGCCTACGAGGCAACCGGCTCGACCCTTCCTCCGGAAACGCTCGAAATCGCCGCTTCCCATCAGGCCCTGCTCGTCGGGCCGACCTTCGCCGGCGAATATCCCAAGGACGATCCGGTTCGCGGCCACCCGAACGGGTTGCTGCGCCGTCGTTTCAACCTGTTCGCCAATGTGCGCCCGGTGGAGGCCTGGCCGCAGTTCGACCCGCTGGTGCAGGACCTGTCGATCACCGTCCTGCGCGAGAACACCGAGGGCTTCTATCCCGATCGAAATCTGGCATGGGGGTATGGTGAGTTCAAACCGACCGAGGACGTTTCACTGTCGCTGCGGGTGATCACCAAAGCAGCCTCCGACCGGTTCGCGCGGTTCTGCTTCGAATACACCCGCGCGGCGGGCGAGAAGCGCATCTCGATCATCCACAAGCGTACCGCGCTGCCGCAGACGGAAGGACTGTTCATCGGCGCCTTCGAGGAACTTCAGTCATCGTTCCCCGATATCGGTCTCGAGATCGTCCGCGTTGATACTTTTTCCTCTTCGTTCCCCCGCGATCCGGAGCGCTTCAAGATCGTCGCGACGACCAACCTGTTCGGGGACATCCTTTCGGATCAGGCGTCGGGCCTGGCCGGCGGCGTCGGCATGGCGCCATCCTTGAATGCCGGGCACGAGCATGCCATGGCGCAGGCGGTCCACGGTACCGCGCCCGACATCGCCGGCAAGGATATCGCCAATCCGTCGGCTTTGATCCTGTCGACCTCGCTGCTGTTGCGCTGGCTTTATCAGAAGACCGGCAACGAGAAGTGCCGCACCGTCAGCCGTCTCATCGACGATGGTGTGCGCAGAACGATCGAGGCAGGCATCATGCCGCCGGATCTTGGAGGCAAGGCCGGCACCAAGGCCTTCACCGAAGGCGTCATCCAGACGATGCAACGGGGAGAGACGGCTCAAGCCGTCTGAGCCCCATACCAAACGCGGCAAGGACAAAAAAATGCCGCCGCGATAACGATCCGGGGAGGATTACAAATTGAAAGTCGCCGCCACCGCTGTCACTGCTCTGTTGCTGTCCCTGATGGCAGCCGTTCCTGCCGGAGCGCAGGAATATCCTAGCCGGGACATCCACGCCATCGTGCCCTTTCCTCCGGGAGGGGGCACCGATACCATCAGCCGCCTGATGATGGCCAAACTCTCGGAGAAGCTCGGCGCGACGATCGTGGTCGACAATCGCCCGGGGGCCGGCGGCAGCGTTGGCACGGCGGTGGCGGCACAGGCGAAGCCTGACGGCTACACCATCGTCGTCGTCAGCGCGAGCCATGCGATCAATCCGTCCCTTTACAACGATCTGCCGTTCGACCCGGTAAAGAATTTCGCGCCCGTCACCCTTCTGGCGACGGGTCCCGGCGTGCTGGTCGTGCCTCCTTCCCTTGATGCGAACACCGTCGAGGAATTCATTGCCGCAGCCAAAGGGCGCGACTTCCGCTTTGCTTCGGCGGGAATAGGAACGCCGCCACATCTCGCAGGCGAGCTTTTCGCGTCGATGGCCGGGATCAAGCTGATCCACGTTCCCTACCAGGGGAACGGACCCGCCATGGTCGATCTGCTGGCGGGACGGGTGGAATCTTCATTCCCCACCATACCCTCCGCCTTGCAGCACATCGAAAGGGGCGCGTTGAAGGCTCTGGCCGTCACGGGAGCTGAACGGTCGAGCTTCCTCCCGGATGTGCCGACAGTCGCGGAGGCGGGCGTGCCGGGCTACGAGGCGACGTCCTGGTACGGTCTGCTCGCGCCCGCGGGCACTCCTCCGGAAATTGTCGCGAAACTCCACGCGAGCATGGAGGAAGCACTCAAGGACGAGGATCTTCTGAAGCAACTTTCAACCAATGGGCTCGAGCCGTCGGGAATATCGCCCGAGGCCTTCGCGCAGCTCATTACGAGCGAGAAGCAGAAGTGGGCAAAGGTGGTCCACGATGCAGGGATCGAGGCGCAATAGCTCTCGCTCTCGACGCGCCATTCGCAGACGCACCATTCGCAAGTGTGTGAGAAGGATATTCGATGGCCATCGCCGATTCAGAACCGACAGCCCCTACCATAGCCGGTCCGATTGCGGAAACCCGGAAGCCCGACATTCAGCTCCCGGCGGGAAGTTGCGACTGCCACGCCCATATATTCGGGCCGCAAAGCAAATATCCCTATAGTCCCAAGCGCCGGTATACGCCTCACGACGCGAGCCTGGACACCTACATCGCAATGCTGAAGACGCTCGGCATCGACCGCGGTGTCCTTGTCCAGCCCAGTGTCTACATGCGCGACAACACCGCCCTGCTCGATGCCCTGGCGTCGCAGAAATTTCCCCTGCGTGGTGTCGTCGTCGTTGCGCCCGAGGAAGTGTCCGATTCCGACATCAAGCGGATGGACGAGCTTGGCGTCCGCGGCATCAGACTCAATCTGCGCCACGACAACGGGGCCGGGGCAGGGGTTGCCTACGACCTGGCTCGGCGCATAGCGCCTTTCGGGTGGCATCTGCAGTTCCGCATGAGTCCGGAGCAGTTCGTTGAGCAACAGGACATGCTGGCCAGCCTGCCCGTGCCGGTAGTCGTCGATCATATCGGTCAGGTGCCGGTTGAGGAAGGCGTCAACGGAGCGGCGTTTTCCGCCATGCTCCGGCTGGTGGAGCAGGGACGTTGCTGGGTCAAACTTTCCGCGCCCATGCGGATGTCGCGGCAGGAATTTCCGTATGCCGATGTGGTATCGTATGTCCACAAACTGGTGAGCACCCGGCCCGATCGCCTGCTCTGGGCGACGGATTGGCCGCACACGACGATCACAACCGCGATGCCGAACGATGGCGATCTGGTCGATCTGCTTTCAACGTGGTTTCCAGACGAAACCGCAATGAGGCAAATCCTGGTCGAGAACCCTGCGGAGGTTTACGGCTTCTGATCCAAGCCGCAAGGGACACCGGTAGATAAAAAAGCCGGGTTACAAAAAGGGAGGGGTTATTATGACGCGGATAGCGAGGGCGCTGCTTGCAGCGTTCAGCCTTGCATTGATTACCCAACCATATCCGGCGAAAGCGGACACGGAGTTTCCCACGCAGCCCATACATTTCGTGGTGCCGTTTCCGCCCGGAGGCGGAGCCGACACCTTGGCACGCGTCGTCGGCGACGCGGCGGGGAAGAAGTTCGGCCAGGAGATCATCATCGACAACCGGCCCGGCGCCGGCGGCAACCTTGCGGCAATGATCGTCAAGCAGGCCGCACCGGACGGCTATACCCTGTTGCAGGGCAACGTCGCCCACACGATCGGAATGAGCCTTTACGACAATCCCGAATATGACGTCGAGAAGGATTTCGTACCGGTCATTCGACTGGGGTCGTCCGCTTTCATGCTGGCCGTCGGTCCGAACGTGCCGGCGAACAACCTGCAGGAATTCATCGACCGGGCCCGGTCGAATCCGGGCGGACTGACTTACGGATCGTCCGGCAGCGGAGGTCCAAGCCATCTGGCTATGGAGATGCTCAAATCCGCCGCAGGGGTCGACATCCGGCACATTCCCTACAAGGGCGCCTCGCCGGTTCTCACTGATCTGCTGGGCGGACGGATCGATGCGGCATTCCTGACGCTGCCCGCTGCCATTCCGCAGATCGAGGCAGGCAAGATCAAGGGACTGGGGGTCTCCGCCGCGGTGCGCAGCGAGCTTGCCCCGGATTTTCCGACAATCGCGGAAAGCGGCTATCCGGAATATGAAGCTGTCACCTGGTTTGGAGTCATGGCGCCGACGGGCACGTCACCGGAAATCGTGGCCAAGCTCCACGATACGTTCCAGAGCATCATCAGCGACCCCGCGATGCGGAAAAACCTCCTCAACCGCGGCTTCGATATCGTCGACAATTCAACAGAGGAATTTACCGCGTTCGTAGCGTCGGAAACCAAAAAATGGGCTAAAATCGTGGAGGAATCCCATGCAAAAGCTGATTGATCGCCGCTCGTTCTGCCAATCTGCGGCGATGGCGGTGCTAGGCGCGGCCGGCACGTCCGCCGGACAGGCATGGGCCGCCGGCTATCCCAGTCAGGCCATCCGCATCGTGGTTCCGTTTTCTCCCAGCGGCGGCGGCGACATCATCGTCCGCCTTGTCGCGGAGCGGCTTCAACAGCGCCTTGGCAAGCCCGTCATCGTCGCGAACAGCGACGGGGCCGGCGGAACCGTGGGCTCTGCCGTCGTCGCCGCAGCCCCCGCTGACGGCTACACGCTGCTGATGGCGAATGTCGCGCCGATGGCGATCAGCGTGACCATCGATCCGCAATTGCCTTATGATCCGCGCACCGATTTTGCACCGGTGTCGCTACTCGCCACTTTTCCGAACGTGTTGGTGGCACAGCCCCGCCTTGGCGTGGACACGGTCGAGGAACTGGTCGCAAAAGCCAAGGCGGCACCGGGCAGTCTCACCTACGCGTCGGCGGGCAACGGCAGCACGACACATCTTTCAGGCGAATTCCTGAGGCTCGAAGCCGGTATCGACATCACGCACATTCCGTATCGGGGCGGGGGGCCGGCGCTGACGGCAGTGCTCGGCGGCGAGGTGTCGATGTATTTCAGCAGCCTTCCGGCTGCGAAGCCCCATATCGAGCAAGGCACCCTGAAGGCTCTGGGTGTGACGAGCATCGAGCGTTCGCCGGCCGCTCCCGAGGTGCCTGCTTTGGCCGAAACGTTCAAGGGGTTCGAGGCCGTCACCTGGATCGGCATCGTCGCGCCGGCGGACACGCCCGAACCGGTCGTCGACCGCTTGAACCGCGACATCGCCGACATCATGAAGGACGAGGCGGTAGCGGCTCGCGTGCGCGAGCTGGGGGCCGAGCCGGTGACCAGTACACCTGCAGAGTTCAAGAATTACATCGCGTCCGAGATCGACAAATGGGCGGAGATCGTGAAGGCCGCCAAGCTGGAAGTAGGGCAGTGACCCGGGTTTCTGGCATGAAAGGTCAACGTCGGGAGCAACCGCAGGACTCGACCACCGAGCCCCTCGATCTCGTGATCGGCTTCTCTGCGGGAAGCGCCTCGGATGACCTGGCCAACCTGATCGCGCCTGCTTTGGGTCGTCAGTTGCAGCGCCCGGTGACGATCAAGCGGATACAGGGAGAGGATGGCGGCCGCGCGGCCCGTGCCGTTGCGGCAGGTTCCGACGGCAATACGCTCTTGATGGTCACGCTCGGGACGCATGCGTTGAGACCGCATTTCGAGCCGCATCCAGGCTATGATCCCCTTGCCCAGTTCACGCCGATAAGTCTGCTGGTCCGCGGCCCCATGATCCTGGCGACCGGCGCGTCCTCCCCGTATCGCTCGCTGGATGATGTCCTCTCGGCATGCAGGGAAAACCCCGGGCGCTGCACGTTCGCCGCCTCGGCTGCAGTCGGAGCGCCATTCCTCGCCACGGAGCTGTTCCGGCGGGCCGCGGATATATCCATCAACAATGTCGTCTACGACCGGACCACGGATCTGTATGCCGACCTGGAAGCCGGACGCGTCGACTTCAGCTTCAACAATCTCATGTCTATGCAACCACGGATCAGGAGGGGCGAGCTGTGCCCCCTGGCGCTCACATCGCCCGGGCGATTTGCCCTGCTGCCGGACGTCATGTCGTTGAGCGAGGCTGGGATGCAGGAATGCGTTGTCTTCAACTGGCTCGGTCTCATGGCTTCCCGCAATCTTTCTGCCGGGCAGGCGGACGGGATGAGCGCTGCGGTACGCCAAGCATTGGCATCCGCAGAAATAGCAGCAGCGCTCGACGATGCCGGTCTCGAAGCCGCGCCGTGCCGCCCGGCCGACTTTCGCAAATTCATCCAGGACGAGATCGAGCGCTGGGCTTTCATCGCAGATGCCGTGGCACGCGGCGTATCGTCCCCATCGGATCTGTCTTCAAGTCGGGAGGTACGATGATGCATCTGACAAAAGACTTTCTATCGGGGTTCCTGTTCATCATCCTCGGCAGCGGCGCCGTGTTCATTGCAAGTTCCTACCGCTTGGGGACGCTTGCGGCGATGGGGCCTGGCTACTTCCCCATCATGCTCGGGGTCGCCATAACCGCTCTCGGAGCCCTTATCGCCATTCGCGCGGTCATAATGCCCGACACTTCCGAACCGCTTGAGAGGCTGTATATCCGGCCTTTGCTGATGGTGCTCGCGGCCGTGATCGCATTCGGGCTGTTCATTCAGTCCTACGGCCTGGTGGCGAGTGTCGTTGCTCTGATCCTGATCAGCCGCGCCGCGCGGACCGAAGGGACCTGGCTTGAGCTGGTCGTCATGGTGGTTGTGCTGACGGCAATTCCTGTCGGAATCTTCGTCTATGGGCTCGGCCTCCCATTGAAACTGTGGTTCTTCTGATGGACATCTTCTCCAATCTGGCACTGGGTTTTGCCGTCGCGTTCTCGCCCGCGAACCTGCTCTACTGTCTTATCGGGGTGCTGCTCGGTACCTTCATCGGCGTTCTGCCGGGCGTGGGGCCCCTGGTCACGATCGCCGTACTGCTGCCCCTCACATTCGGCTTGCCGCCCGACGGTGCGCTGATCATGTTGGCGGGCATTTACTACGGTGCGGCCTACGGCGGATCGACCACCGCTATCCTGCTGAACCTGCCGGGTGAATCCTCGTCGGTGATGACCTGCATCGACGGCTATCAGATGGCGCGCAAAGGCCGCGCCGGCGCAGCGCTCGCGATCGCCGCGATCGGGTCTTTCGTTGCGGGCTGCTTCGGAACGGCACTGATCGCTTTTGCGGGGCCGCCGCTGACGGCAATCGCGCTCGATTTCGGTGCAGCAGACTATTTCTCGCTGATGCTGATGGCGGTCGTGTTCACGGCTGTCCTCACGCAAGGCTCGCTGTCCAAGAGCGTGGCGACGGCCCTTCTCGGTATCCTTGTCGGGTTGGCCGGCTCGGACGTGAATTCCGGCGTCCGCCGCTTTACCTTCGGTGCCTACGAGCTTGTCGAAGGCATAGACTTTGCCATCGTCGCGATGGGGCTGTTTGCGATCACGGAAGTGGTCAAGAATCTCGAGCTAAGCGCGGTACAGGAGGTCGGCACGGCCAAAATTACAAGTCTGATGCCGAACCGCCGCGAAATGCGCGAGGCGAGCCTTCCGATCTTGCGCGGCACTCTCGTCGGAACGTTTTTCGGCATTCTGCCCGGTGCCGGCCAGACGGTCAGTTCCTTCGCCGCCTATATGGTGGAGAAGAAGGTAGCCCGGGACCCCTCGATTTTCGGCAAAGGCGCGGTAGCGGGTCTCGCTTCGCCCGAAGCGGCGAACAACGCCGCCGCTCAGACGTCCTTCATCCCGACGCTGTCGCTGGGAATTCCCGGCAGCGCGACCATGGCCCTGATGCTCGGCGCCCTGATGATACAGGGCATTTCTCCGGGGCCGCAGATCATGACCCAGCACCCAGCCCTGTTCTGGGGGCTGATCGCCAGCATGTGGATCGGCAACCTTATGCTCGTCGTCCTCAACCTGCCGCTGGTCGGTCTGTGGGTGAGCATGCTGCGACTGCCCTATCGTTGGCTCTTCCCGGCAATTCTGGTGTTCTGCTGCATCGGCGTCTACTCGATCAACTACAGCACACTCGACATCTATCTCATCGCCCTGTTCGGGATTGGCGGATACATCTTCCTCAAACTGAACTGCGAGGTGACTCCGTTCATTCTGGGTTTCGTTCTGGGGCCCATGATCGAAGAGAACTTCCGCCGCGCCCTTCTCCTTTCAAAAGGCGACCTGACGACATTCATTACATCACCGATCAGCGCCGGCATGCTGCTGCTCACGCTCACCGTCATCGTGGCGATGATCTTCCCAGCGCTCAGAAAGAAGAAGGATCAGGCGGTTCTCGAAGGCGAGGCCGGCTGAGCAGGCTGCCGTGGCTGTCGAGAGGTTCTGGCCGGTAGAGAACCGCGTGCGTCTCGCGCGAAGGAGGTAACATGTCCGATCTTTCCATAGGCGTCATCGATCCGTTTCATCCCCGATCAGTCGAGACTCTCGCTGCGGCATTGCCGCCGCATTGGCGTCTCGTCGTCGCCGAGGAACGAAGCGAGGCGGAACGGTTGCGCGTCATGCGGGACGCCGACGCGGTGTTCGTGGTGGCGACCCCCATGCCCGCCTCGCTGATCGACGGGGCGCCCCGGCTTCGTCTGATTCAGAAGCTGGGGGCCGGGGTGGACCGGATCGATGTCGATCACTGCCGGCAGAAGGGGATCGCGGTGGCCCGGCTGCAAGCAGGCAATTCCATACCGGTTGCCGAGCATACCCTGCTCTTGATGCTCGCGGCGTGTCGGCGCCTTCCGTTTCTCGACCGCGAGACACGGGCTGGCGGCTGGGACAAGGAAGCGGCAAGAGGGTGCAGCCGCCAGATCCATGGTATGACGATCGGAATCGTCGGCTTCGGCGCGATAGGGCAAGCGGTCGCCCGCCTCCTGAAAGGTTTCGAGGCTGAGCTGCTTTACTACGATCCGCGCCGTGTGGCTTCGAGCGTCGAGCGCGAACTCGGTGTCGGCTACGCCACCTTGGACGACCTCGTCTCGAAGGCAGATATCGTTTCGCTCCATCTACCGCTGATGAAGGAAACGGCGGGCCTGTTCGACGCGAAACGCCTTGCCGCGATGAAGCGGGGCGCGATCCTGATCAATTGCGCACGGGGCGGCCTTGTCGACGAGGCGGCGCTCTATCGGGCGCTTGTAGACGAACATCTCTACGCGGCGGGCATCGACGCATTCGCCGACGAGCCGCCGGTCGACAGCCCGCTTCTCAAGCTCGATCAAACGGTCGTGACGCCCCATACGGCCGGCGGAACGATCGATAATTTCGGCTCCATCGTCGAGCGGGCCGTGCGCAACACCCAGCAGTTTTTCGCCGGCAACGGCCTGCCCGAGCAAGATGTCGTCGTGCTCCCGACGGCGACGGGCTTGAGGTCGTGATGAACTGCCAAGAGGATCGAGGATACGATATGACGGCTCTGCCCTTCCTGATCGGAAACGAATGGCGCACCGGCAAAGGCACGCCCTTTCCGTCCATCAACCCGTTTGACGGCAGCGAAACCGTTCTCATTGCCGGCGCAGCTTCCTCGGACGTGGACGATGCCGTGGCCGCAGCGCGCAGGGCGCTGGCCAATCCGGACTGGCGCATGCTCAAGCATCATGAACGCGCCCGGTTCCTCTATCGCTTCGCAGATCTCGTCGATGAGAAGCTGGAGCACCTGGCGCAGGTCCAGATGGAGGACAACGGTAAAACTCTTTCGGAATGCCGCGCACGGGCCAGAAGCGCGGCGGCCACGTTCCGCTATTACGGCGCCGTGTGCGAGACCTTCGAGAGCGAGGTCACGACGCAACGCGGCCCCAGCATGACTATGACGGTCTACGAGCCGGTCGGAGTGGTGGGCGCCATCACGCCGTGGAATTCACCCCTGACGCTGGAAGCGCAAAAACTCGCACCCATCCTCGCAGCGGGGAATACGGTCGTGCTGAAGCCGTCGGAGGTCACCTCGCGGATTGCCCTGGAATACGCCCGCATCGCCATGGACGCCAGGCTGCCCGCCGGCGTCCTGAACGTCGTCACCGGTGCCGCGGATGTGGGACGGGCGCTCGTCGAGCATCCCGATGTCGACATGATCAGTTTCACGGGCGGCACGTCGTCCGGCAGGGCGATAGCCGAGGCCTGCGCGCGCCGCCTGCGGCCGGTTGTGCTCGAACTCGGCGGGAAATCGCCGCATATCGTCTTTTCCGATGCCGATCTGGATCGCGCCGGAAAGCTGGTGGCAGACGGAATCTTTTCCGGAGGGGGGCAGTCCTGCATCGCGGGGTCGAGGGTGTTCGTCGAACGGACCGTCTGTGAGCCGTTCCTGCAGGCCTTGATCAAGCTCGCCCAGGGTTACGCGCTCGGTGCGCCCAACGCGCCCGACACGAAGATGGGTCCGATGGTCAGCTTCCAGCACCGCGACCACGTCGCGCGCGCGGTGGAATCGGCCCGTCAGGAAGGGGCCCAGGTGCTCGCAGGCGGGTTCGAACCCGATGGCGATACCTTGAAGCAGGGCGCCTTCTATCCCGCAACGATAATCGCCGGCGTCAGCAACCGCTCCAGGGTCGCGCAGCAGGAGATATTCGGACCCGTGGCGGTGGTGATTCCGTTCGAGGACGAAGATGACCTCGTCAACCAGGCCAACGAAACGGACTTCGGCCTCGCCGCAGGGATATGGACACGGGATTTTGCCAGGGCGTGGAGAGTGGCCCGGGCGGTTCAAGCCGGCACCGTCTGGATCAACACCTATAAGGAAACCGCGATATCCACGCCGTTCGGAGGCTTTAAACAGAGCGGACTCGGTCGCGAGAAAGGCCGGGATGGCATCAAGACTTACATGCAACCAAAGGGCCTCTACTGGCATGTAGGCTGATCCCGGCGGTCGGACCAACTTGCATCCGGCAAGACAGAGATGCAGCAATTGTAGGAGAATTCTGTAATGGCGACGACTGTGGAAGTAATGGCCGATGCGTTCAAGGAGGCGGGAACGCCGTTCCTTGTCGGTCATCCGGGCGGTGAATCCGTTGAACTCATCGAAGCGGCTCGCCAACGCGACATGCGGTTTATCCTGATGAAACAGGAGACTGCGGGAGCCATGCTGGCGGCAACGTGGGGAGAGATAACCGGCGCGCCCGGCGTCTGTCTTTCGACGCGAGGGCCCGGCGCGGCCAATATGGTCAATGGCGCCGCCCATGCCTTTCTCGATCGTGCACCGCTGATCCTGCTGACCGATCGCTACTCGCAGCCCGCACATGAGGTCGGACTGCGTCAGCGCATCGATCAGCTGGGTGTTTACGGGCCGCTGGTGAAATGGGGAACTACGGTTGACGCCCGCACCATCCGCCAGCAGCTGAGGCGCGCCATGCGGACTGCGACCGCGCCGGCGCCGGGGCCCGTGCAATTCGATATTCCGCAAAGCGAGACCACGAAGGAGGCGGCCGAGCTGGTTGCCGAGCCGTCGTTGATGCCGAATCTGCTGTATCCCGATGCCGATGCGGCGGCGCTGAAGCCGGTTCTCGATCTTCTCGGCAAGGCACGCCGGCCAGTCATCCTGGCAGGACTTGGCGTGTTCTGGGATCGGGCGTCCAGTGAATTGGTGCAGCTCGCGGAGAAGTTGGGTGCGCCCGTCTTGGTCACGTCGAAGTGCAAGGGGGCCATTCCCGAAGACCATCCCTTGCGGGCCGGTTGCATCATCGGCGGGCTGATCGAACGCAAGCTGGTGATGGAGTCGGACCTCATCATCGCTGTCGGCCTGGATGCGGTGGAACTCCAGCCGAAAGCCTGGCCCTACAACATTCCCGTGGTCGCCTTGTCGGCCATGCCGTCACTCGATTCTCTCGTTCCGTCGCAAATCGAGGTGGTCGGCGATCTGAAGTGCTTGCTCGGCAGGGTTGCAGAACTGTGCAAAGAGGGCGGCAACTGGGGTGAAACGGCGGCCGCCACCTTCCGCGCCGACGTCGTCGACGCGCTGAACACCCCGAGCCGCGGTTTGTCGCCGCAACGGGCTATGGAAGTAGCCCGCGCGGTGCTGCCGCGTGATACGGTCGCCACCTGCGACGCCGGTGCGAGCCGGCTGCTGGTTGTCCAGAAATGGCAATCGTTCGGACCGCGGGAATTTCTCACCTCGAATGGCCTGGGCTCCATGGGCTATGCGGTGCCGGGAGCTCTCGGCGCGCGCCTCGCGTATCCGGAACGCCCGGTGGTCGCTTTCGCGGGCGACGGCGGTTTTCTGATGGCGGTGGCGGAGATCCAGACGTCCGTCCGCGAAAAACTGCCGATCATCGTGGTTGTCTTGGATGACCAGGAAATAGGCCTGATCCGGGTGAAGCAGGAGATCAAGGGAATTCCCCGCACCGGTGTGGGAATTGGGGGCTGCGACTGGGAAAAGCTGGCTCAGGGCTTCGGGGCCGACGGCGTGACCGTTGACAGCGAACAGGGCCTTCAGAGCGCCTTGCAAGCCGCGCTCAAGTCCGGCAGGACCTCCATCATCGGCGTCAAGATCGACGGCTCCGGTTATGTCGATCAGTTCAACGCATTGCGCGAGCTATAGGTCGGCCTCCGGTAAAAGCGCCAATAAACGCGCCAAGCGGTTTTTGCCGGGGCGCTCCCTGCGCGGGAGCGTGGGTGGAAACCGCTTGCGCAAGGGCACCTCGAATCGGCGAGACCGCTTTCAGCGGTGTCCGCGCCGGTGTCCAACAAAGCACGGCGGTTACTTCTCGATGGCCAGTTCGCTGAAATTCTTGATGCTGACTGACGTATCGGGATCTCGCTGCGCAGGTCGTCAGAGGAGCGATGACCGCTGATATCAATCTCTCGGTCCTCTTCCCGCTCTACTTGAACAGCTTCTCTATATCCGCCGTCGGCCGAAACAGCGTCATCGGCTGGTCCGGGAGCGGCAGGAAGCTCTCCAAGGTTGATAAATAGCTGATTTTTCTGGGAAATTTGGCGCGCCCAACCGGGCGAAGATGACAGCTACGTTTACGCTATAGCCCTATAAAATAACTCGTTTATCCCCTTGACGCAGGTATAGCGTCATAGGGTGATGCTCTCCGCCATAGCTCTAGCAATCGACCTGCGTCCTGCGCCTCCCAGGCCGCCGCAAGTGAATCGCTTAGCGCGGCATCAAACTCAAAGAAGCTGTTCCGGGGAAAGCCAACCCCCTCGGCAAGCTCCCGACGGACGGAATCGTTACACTCCGCGTTCGCCACGATTACGGCTTCATCTACCTCGCGGACAACCATACGAACATAGGGGGTGGCCTCAAAAATCCCTTGCAATAACAATCATTTGCTTTCCCATCATCACAACATACGGCGTCAAGTTAAGCGGCCGACTCTTTGTGCCAGAAGACGAGTGATTGGTTTTTTGCCGTTTGTGCCATCTTTTTTTCTTGCGCTAGATACGGCACACGAAGTATGCCATTTGGCACAAACAGATTGGATGAGCTCATGGCCGAGGAAATCGAACAGGTAGGGGATATCGCTAGTGCGTCCATCCCGCCCTACATTCCGTTTCAGACGCTTCTCACGTTCTTGAAGCAGATGAAGACCGATGGCCTGCCGCCGCAGATCGACAAGTCGGTTCTCACCAAGTTTTCCGGAGGGACGCAGAACCAGCTCAAGGTAGCGTTGAAGGCGCTTGGGTTGATGGATGACAACAAGCCCACCGATGATATGGCGACGCTAGTTGATGCGTTTGAAACGTCCGAGTTCGAGCCCACGTTGAGGCGGTTGCTTGAGCGCACCTATCCCTACGTGTTCAAGATCGATCTGATGACCGCGACGCCCACGATGTTCGCCGATGCGTTCAAGGTCACGGGGGCGAGGGAGGACGTTTCGCGCAAGTGCCGCACCTTCTTCCTGCACGCGGCCAAGCAAGCCGGTGTGCCGCTCGGCAATAGGCTTCTGACCGGCTCCGTCCCGCGCAACTCCGGGAACGGGACGCGGAAGAGGCGTAAGGCTCAAACCGAGGTCAGCAACGTGACCCCTGCGCCTGCGGCGGTCGCGCAACAGACCATCACCGAGAAAGCGTTGGAATACCGCCTCGTCGATCTCATGTCCGAAGCCGCCAGCGATCCGGAGACGCTGGCCGCAATCATCAAGGTGATCACGTTCCTGAAAACGCGTGAGGCCAAACAGGACATGGGAGCCAATCATTCGTGATCGGCCCCCGCTCGATCTCCCCGCGACGGCGCGCCGCTTCCTACGGCCCACGCGCTGCCGCCAACCCGGAGGAAAGGAGGTGCGCCAGTGGTCCATGGCCCGGACATTATAGGGTAAGCACCCAGGCGCTTACCCATCCTGCCCCCTTCCACAAGGGGTAAGAGCAACGGCGCGCTTCCGGTCCATACGGCGGTGCGCCGTTGTGCTCGTTTATAGCAGTTCTAGCTGAATTCGTCTATACTACGTTTATGACATGCTTGACCCTAGCCTTGGCCTCTGACCGCTTGGCCGATCTCGCCACCCAGGCCGACGCCGAGGGGCGTCGGCCCCGCTGATCGCGCTCAGTTCGACGCTCTGTTGGGGGCGTCACGGCGTCCTAACCAGAAGATCGAACATCCCGTTCACCCGCTCGCGGTGGTTCGCCCGGAAAGTGAACTCGCTCAGATAGCGATTCACATGCTTGGAGCTGACTTGAACGTGCGTGGAGCGTATTGACGCCTTGAACAGCTGCCAGAAACCCTCGACCGTGTTGACGTGGAACGTCTCGCCCGAACGGTAGTCGTAATAGGCGTATTCCTTCGCCCAGTGCTTCACGGCCCCATGCTTGAAGCCGTCGCCGGTCAGTAGGCTGTAGCTGTATAGTTCATCGCTCGAGACAACCGAGCCCGGCTCCACATTGTCCAGGACGAAGCTGAGCAGAGTGTCCTTCTACGCTGCAAGAATCATGAGGTTCAGCCCGACCGACTCATCTCGCCTGCCAGGTGGAGAAGGCTTCGGAGCGCGGGGCTGCGGTTGTGCGGAGACCAGATTGCTGTGAACGGCAGCGGTTTCGGCTCATCTAGGATCGGCAGGAAGGTCACGCCGGGCGCGTGCATCGGCGATGTCGCCTCGCCGACGATGGTGACGCCGTAGCCCTGCGCGACCATCGACAGCAGCGTGCCGCGTTCGACATCAAAGCGCAGGATCGACAGGTTCGCGCTTCTGCCCACGAGGCGCTTGATGATGTGATCATGCACCTGGGGTCCGGTGCCGCCGTGCCGGACGATGAAGGTCTCGCCTGCAAGCTCGGCCCAGGTGACGCCTGCTCCCTCGGCGAGCGGGTGACGTAACGGCAGCGCAGCCAGCAGCCGTTCGCTCCATATCCGCCGGGAATGGCAGTCGGGAAACTCAGGCGAGCCTGCCACGAACGTCACGTCGAGCCGGTCAGCGCGAAGCTGCATGACGCTATCGCGGGCCGCGCCTTCGGCAATCTCGACCTCGATGCCTGGATGCTGTTCGCGGTATCGCTCAAGCAGATTGGCGAGGAAGCTGCCGGGGATCAGCGCATGGATGCCGATGCACAAGCTGCCCTGTTCGCCGCGCGCCACCATGCCGGCGGTCCTGACGGCGTGGTCGCGATGGTCGATGCCGGTCGTCACCCGCTCGACGAAATGCCGGCCGGCTTCCGTCAGCCGCACGCCGCGCGCGTGGCGCTCGAACAGGAGGATGCCAAGGTCTTCCTCCAGCGCCTTCACGCGCGCGCTGACGCTGGATTGTGCTACGCCGAGAGCATTCGCCGCGTGGCGGAAGTTCAGATATTCGGCCACGGCGAGCGTCTGGATCAGCGATGTCATGGGAATGCGCCCATGCAACAAAAGCGACGGCTCGCTCCTATCAGATATTATGCGGCCGCCCCGACGCATTGCCCTGCCGTTTGTCAGGGGTTCGATCCGGCCGAGACCGGATCGCCCTTTCTCGAAGGAAGCGCGGGGCTGCGATTGCTGCGCTGGCCGAGCCAGATGCTGCCGATGACAAGCACGACGCCGAGGATTTGAAGCGCGGTCAGCGTCTGGCCGAGGAACAGCCAGCCGAGCAAAACGGCCGTTACCGGACTGAGAAAGCCCAGCGACGAAACCACCGCCGAGTCCAGCCGGGCGACGCCCCGGAACCAGAGGACGTAGGTCAGCGCCGCGCCGATCAGCCCGAGCCAGACCAGTCCAAGGAGGTTGGGCATGGTCGGAAGCGGAACGGACGGCTCGACAAGCAGGGCCGCTGGCACAAGAAGAAGTCCGCCGGCCGTCAGTTGCCATGCGGTGAAGGCGAGCAGCGACACTGGCGGCTGCCATTTGCGGGTCAATACGGTTCCGAAGGCCATGGAGGCTGCACCGGCGAGGCCCGCCGCAATGCCCACGGGATCGAGCGCCGCTTGGGGCGTGAGCAGCAGCAGGGCGACGCCACCAAGACCGATCATCGCCGCCAAGACCGAGACCATCCGTATCGTGCTGCCCAGCACGGCGGCGGCGAGGAAGATGACGATCAACGGCTGGACCGCTCCGACCGTCGCTGCCACCCCGCCCGGAAGACGGTAGGCCGACACGAACAACAGGCTCCAGAAGATCGAGAAGTTGAGCGCGCCGAGGATGAAGATGCGCAGCCACCATATCCCCGCCGGAAGCTGCCGCACGATCAGGAGCAGCAGCAGGCCGGCCGGCAAGGCCCGCAACAGCGCCACCGTCATCGGGGAATAGTCCGGCAGCAACTCGGTGGTGACGATGTAGGTGCTGCCCCATATGGCAGGCGCAATCGCCGTCAGCAGCAGATCGGACGCGCGGGCTTTCATGCGATTTCCAGGACTTCCGTGACCGGGCGGCGCGGCTTTTGCGGCCAGTTTCCGGGCGCGGCGCGACCGACCGCGACGAGCAGCACCGGCGCCTCGTTCGGCGCCAGGCCGAACGCGCGCGTCACGCCTTCGGCGTCGAATCCGACCATGGGGCCGGAGGCGAGGCCCAGCGCCTCGGCCGCGTGCATCAGCGTCGCCGCGCCGAAGGTAGCCGAGCGCACGGCTTCGTCGCGCGCCATCCGGGGGTCGGCATATTGCAGGCGCGCGCCTTCCTGCCAGCCTGACGCCATGGCCGCTGGCATGAAGCCGGCCTCCACGGAGGGACGCAACCGCTCGGGAAGAACGGCATGATCGGGAAGCACGCCGCAGATGATGAAGGTGACGGCTGCGTCCGATACCTTGGGCTGATCGTGGGCAACGCCGCGCAGCCGGGCCTTCGACTCCGGTGTCCGCACCGCGACAAACCGCCAGTTCTGGAGATTGTAGGCGGTCGGCGCGCGCGTCGCGAGCTGCACCAGTTGTTCGATCTCGGCATCGGTCAATGCGTGCGAGGCGTCGAACAGGTTGGCGGACACGCGCCGCTCGATGAGGGAGATGGTGGGGTTCGTCATTATGCCGTTCCGAATTGAGGGCTTTTCGGAAGGAGATACAGAATTTACCTGATGGTGATAATATGGGACATATGCAAGATACTATCCACCAATAGAGAATGATGTGATGGATCGCCTCACGGCCTTGCAAGTGTTCCGCCGCGTAGCGGAGTTGAACAGTTTCGCGGAAGCCGGGCGAAGCCTCGGGCTTTCTCCGGCCGCGATCAGCAAGAACGTCGCCGAGCTGGAAGCCCATCTCGGCGCGCGGCTCATCAACCGGACCACGCGGCGCATGGCCTTGACCGAAGAAGGCAGGCTCTATTTGGAGCATGTCACGCGTGGGCTGGATGCGCTGGCCGAGGCCGACCAGGCTCTCTGCCCGATCAAGACCGCGCCCAGCGGCACGCTGAGGGTCAGCGCCCCGATGACCGTCACCCTGACGCGACTCTCGGCAGCGATCCCCGGATTTCTGGCGCGCTATCCCGACTTGAATCTCGACCTGCATCTCGACGACAGGCGCGTGGACATCGTCCGCGAGGGTTTCGACCTTGCCATTCGCGGCAGCGACAATCTGGAGGATTCCAGCCTGATCGCGCGCAAGCTCGCGGTGATGCCGCATGTGCTATGCGCCGCGCCCTCCTATTTCGACAAGCATGGAAGGCCAGAAACGCCTTCCGACCTGAAAGGGCTCACCAGCGTCCGCTTCAGCCTCTCGGGTCATGCGGACATATGGGCGTTCAGCAAGGACGGCCGCACCGAACAGGTCGCCGTCGATGCAAGATACTCCGTTTCGTCGAGCCTTGCCGTGCGCGACGCGCTGCGCGCCGGCTTCGGCGTCAGCCTGATGCCTTATCCCTATGTCGAGGACGACTTGAAGGACGGCCGCCTGCAACCGGCGCTTGAGGATTGGAGCACGGTCGAAACCACGCTCTATGCGGTCTATCCGTCGCGGCAGCACGTCGCGCCGAAACTCCGCGCCTTGCTGGATTTTCTGATCGACGAGTTCACAACGCGCCAAGCGTAAGCCCTTACCGCAGACGAGCGGCCCGCCTACACCAGACTCTTGGCGGTCGCTCCGGCGGGCCGCTCGTCCGCTCCACCGTCGCGCCTATGGCAGTGAACAGAGACGCCTGCGGCTTCCTGATGCTTGCACGGCAAGCGCATGTTGACGGCGCGGCCATTGTTGAAACTCATGCACTTCTCTGGCGCGTTTGCCGCGCATTGGGCGGTATGGGATATACGCCAGATCGGCACGAATCCGGCAGCCGTTTTGCAGATCGGCGGTCGCAGCTATGTGCCTTCGGCAGCGGATTTCGTTGCAGTGTTCATGCAGGAAATCGGCGCGTTTAGTGCAAGATCGGAAATTGCGGATTTTGGGCGAAAAGGGCGGAGTTTCGGAGGGCAAGGTAAAAGAAACCGGCACTACGTTGGCCGGATTTCGGAAATTGTCCTTGTCTGCACACCGTTTAGGTGGGCCGCGACCGGCACCATGATTTTCGGCCCCGCGTGCCGCGATTTCGCGCAAAGCCTTGGCTTTGCTGGATTTCGACCGGCACCATAGGCCGAAATCATCCAGTTTTCGGCATCTTCGGTGCGGAGAGCGCCCAAAGCGCATCGCAGCACATAACGGCGTGATGGTCTTGCTACCCGGAGCATGAAACCGGACCGCCGTCAGGCCCTCAAGGCCAAGCCGCTGCGCGGGGGCGCTATGCGCCCGCCTTGACCGCCTGCCGCCGCCCCGGTGGAGGCTTGGGAAGCAGACAAGGACGGATTGGGGGCGCTGTCGCGCTCCCTTGCCGGAACGAATGAAAGGGGTGGCCATCGCAAGGGGATCATGGTAGGTTACATGTAACTATAGACATGGAGGCCGATCATGGCGACAGCATCCAATTCCAAGCCCGTGCGGGTGAAGGTGCGCGAGCACCGCGACCGGCTGCGCGCCCAGGGACTGCGGCCCATCCAGATTTGGGTGCCGGACGTGCGCGCCGCCTCTTTCCGGGACGAGGCGCACCGCCAGTCGCAGGCGGTCGCCGCGAGCACCCATGCCCGCGAGGATCAGGCGTTCATCGACGCGGTTTCCGATTGGGACGATGAATGAGGCGCGGCGAGGTCTGGACGGTCTTGGGCGGCAAGGATTATGCGGGCAAGCCGCGCCCGGTCGTGATCGTTCAGGACGACAGCTTTGACGCCACCGACTCGATCACGATCTGCGCCTTCACCACCGACCCGACCGATGCGCCACTGTTCCGCCTCATGGTGGAGCCGAACGAGCGCAACGGCTTGCGTTCCCCCTGCCGCCTGATGGTGGACAAGATTACCACCGTTCCCAAGGCGAAGATGGGCACGCGTGTCGGGCGTCTCGATGACGAGGACATGGTGCGGCTCAACCAGGCCATCATGGTATTCCTCGGCATGGCCGCCTCTCCCCGAACCGGAAGGAGGAAAGAGACATGAGCGTTATAGCTTCGGTCGGAGGGGACGGCGAAAGACGGCAATCGGCGGCGAACGGGTCGTTCTGGATATGGAAGGTCCGGGCGATGATGGGCGCATGTCCAGCACGCGCGCTCATCGCAGGCCCAACCGTCGCTGGCACGTCGAAACCGGCGTGCTGCCCAACGATCTTTACGACTATGCTAAGCCCCAGCCGTCGCCGCGCGTCAGGCGGCCGGTCAAGCATGACCTTGCCGGCTGGACCGTCACCGATGACTGGCCCGAGCATGTCCCAGTCGCGGAGGCCGAGGTGGACGTGTTCGAGGCTTGGTTCGGCGATCTATTCGATGAACTCTTCGGGCCGTGTCGATGATGTGAGAAGGAGGCTTCTGCCATGACCGCACCCCAACTCTCGAACGGGGTGCGTGCCGCCCTCTATCTGCGCGTCTCGACCGCCCGGCAGAGCGAGGTTGCCATCATGGCGGTGCCGCCCTTGATCGAGCGCGAGATTTTCGACACCGTGCAAGCCCGCCTGAAATCCCGCAATCCCATGGTGACACCGGCGCGCGTGTCGAGTGGCCCCACGCTGCTGACCGGCATCTGCTTCTGCGTCAAGTGTGGAGGCGCAATGACGCTCCGCACCGGCCGGGGCAGCGCAGGGCAGACATATCGTTATTACACCTGCTCGACCAAGGCCCGGCAGGGCAAGACCGGCTGCAAGGGCCGCACGATCCCGATGGACAAGCTGGACCATCTGGTCGCCGATTACATCGGGGATCGCCTGCTCCAGCCCAAGCGGCTGGAAACCGTGCTCGCCAGCGTCATCGACCGCCGACAGGAGCGCACCGAGCGCCGCCGTGAACACCTTGCCGAGCTTCAAAGGCGAATCACGGAAGCCGACCAACGGCTCGGCCGTTTCTTTGACGCTATCGAAGCCGGCATGGTGGACAAGGACGACGCCATGGCGAAAGAGCGCATGGCGAGCCTAAAGGGGCGTTGCGGGATCAAGCCGCCGCCGACGCGGAGCGCACGCAACTTGCGCTCGACAGTTCAGGCAATCAGGGCATCACCCCCGACATGCTCAAGGGGTTCGCCCGTAAGGCTCGTGAACGGATACGCCGCGACGGTGGCGGCTACCGCCGCGACCACCTGCGCGCGCTGGCGCAGCGCGTCGAGGTCGCGGACGACGAGGTTCGCATCATGGGATCGAAGTCGGAACTGCTGCGAACGCTGGTCGCCGCTTCTAGCGGTAAATCGGCGGCGTTCGGCGTTCAGAGTTCTGTTCTGAAATGGCGCACCCGGCACGATTCGAACGTGCGACCTTTGCCTTCGGAGTTTGAATTACTAATTAATATCTACTTTTATACGCTTGTATATACTAGGAAAAGTATTGAAAAACATCAATTTTATATTGACGCAGTTTCTTGCGCCAAGCTATGTTTGGACGTCGCTTGGTTGCAATATGGTTGCAACTTTCAGCCTCGGGTGTCGCCATGCCGATTGTTTCAAAGCTCACCAAAAGGGTTGTGGATTCTCTAGTTTCTGACGGGACGAAAACGGGCACTTTGTACTGGGATACCGAGTTGGCCGGGTTTGGTGTGCGCGTTTCGGCCTCCGGTGCAAAGAAATTCATTGTTAAGTACCGAACGGAGAGTGGCCGGCAACGCTGGTTGACCCTGGGTGCCTTCGGTCCGCTAACCTGCGATCGTGCGCGCGATCTCGCGAGGATTGAACTTGCCAAGGTGATCGAAGGTGCAGACCCTGCCGCTGAACGCCGGGCGAAACGTGACGCCGTAACGGTTGCCCAGCTCTGCGATCTCTATCTTGCTGCTGCTCGTAATGGCTTGGTGCTGGGACGCGGTGGCACACCGAAAAAACAGAGTACGATCGATACTGACGAAAGCCGTATCAAGGCACAGATCAAGCCATTGCTGGGCTCGATTCCAGCGTCGGAAGTCGGGCGCCCCGACATTGAGAAATTTAAAGCGGACGTGATGGCTGGCAAGGCCAAGCGGGACGTGCGAACGAAACCTCGTGGGCGTTCAATCGTAACGGGAGGGCTGGGGGCTGCCACACGGACACTGGGACTGCTGGGAGCTATTTATACCTGGGGCATTGACAATGGTTATGTGAACGACAATCCGGTTCGAGGGGTTCGGCGTTTCGCCTACGCCAAGCGCGAGGCTCTCCTGACGGGCGAACAATATCATTGGCTCGGCATTACCCTCGACTACCTCGCGGCCCAGCGTCACCGTAACGGGAGGTTGAAGCATCACGCTCGTGGTCTTCGGGCAATACGCTTTATCGCCTGCAGCGGTCTTCGTCTTAATGAGACAGCAAACCTGCGATGGGTCGAGGTGGATCAGGATGGTCGTTGTCTTGGTCTTGGCAATACCAAAACCGGCTTTTCGTTACGCCCGCTTGGCCGAAGTGCCTACCAGTTCATCGCGGATCTCGATGATAGAGGCAGTGAGTTTGTTTTTCCTTGCGAAAGCGGGGGGCATGGCTATCGCGGGTTGCCCAAATTATGGCTCACCGTGAAGAGGACCGCGCGGCGCCTTGCAAGAGATGCCCGGCCAGATATTCGTTTTCCGGATGATGAGCCCGGCCCGCTTGATCGGCTGACACTCCATTCGTTACGGCATAGTTATGCGGGTATGGCAGAATCTCTGGGTGCGACGATTCCTACCATTGGTGCGCTTCTCGGTCATTCAAGCGGAAGATCCAAGGAAGGCGTGGGTGGGGTTGGCGGAGTGACGGGCGGCTATATTCTGAAACGGCTCGATCGCTCGCTTGTCGCGATGGCGGATCGCACCTCCAAGCATATCGTTCGGGCGATGCGCGGCGAAAAGGTAACTGCGGAAGTGATTAGTTTCCGGCCAAGAGCCACTCCGGATAGAAAGAGTGCTTCCCGGACAAGGCGGAACGGTCCCTTACAAGATCGCGTAATCGGAAGGCTTCCGGCGAGTTCGGAGCGATAACGGGTTTCGCACAGTGCAAGCCTTGTTGGTTTCCGACACAAAAGTGACAGACATGGGTTGTGTGAAATCGTGTTGCATAATGACAACACACCAAACGAAACACCATTCGAAGACGGCACCTGCTACTAGGAAGGGCAGAGGCGGAGGAAATTCCATACAAGCGAATACGCGATTAGAAGCATGGCCTTCCGATGCAGTTTTTATCGATTTGAAAAAGCAATTTTCGAATGCATCCAAATAATTGCGATTGCGGAGTTTTTCTCCTGTGCTATCAGAATTTCAGGTTAGCTGGGCCGCCATCTTGAAAGGCGATGATAGCGCGACAGAGTGCATTATCCATGACGACTTCCACGACCGACTTTCAGGACGATCTCATGTCGGTCTACGTTCGACATTGGAAAAAGTTGCGCGGCCTGTTGCAGAAGCGCGTTGGTTCCGACGAACTGGCAGAAGATGCCCTGCAGGAAACCTGGCTTCGGCTGGCGAGCATGAAGGGCGACACGGCGGCGATCCACGACAGGCAGGCATTCATCCTTCGTGTGGCCGGTAACATAGCGATTGATCTTGCCCGCCGGGAAAAGCGTCACAGCGCGCGTTGCGTCAGCGATGAGGCACTGCTCAATGCAGTGGCGGACAGCTACCCGTCGCCCGAGACATTTGCCATCGACCGGGACCAGCTTCGTTTCCTGGCTCTCGCCCTTGCCCAATTGCCGCCAAAGCCGCGAGTGACCCTACTGCTGAACCGTTGTGAAGGGCTTTCCCACCGCGAGATCGGGCAGAAACTTGGGGTTTCGGAAGGCATGGTCGCGCGGTATATGGCTCAGGCCCTGCGTCATTGCCGGGATCATTTCCGCGTCATCGCCTGATTTTCGCTGCTACCCAGTGTATGTTCAGCTGACTCGTTTCGTCTTTATTTCAGGGGGATGTTTGCTCCCGGCGAATGGGTGCAGAGGGCTGGCACACCATCTAGACAAGTGGCGACTGGGCAGATGACTGCGGAGAGTAAACCAGAAAGACCTGATATTGCTCTCAGCGACGAGGCCATCGACTGGCTCGTCAAGCTCTATTCCGGCCGCGCGACTGACGAGGACCGGGCCGCGTTCATTGCATGGCGCCTGCAGAGCCACGATCACGAGCTGGCAGCCCGCGAAGCGGAGGCCATCTGGCAGGGGATCGGCATCGTCGGGGACAAGATCCGAGATGAAGAACGGAATGAAGCGCGGGCAAAGCTCACACGGCGGTCGATTCTCGGCGTCGGGGGTCTGGCGCTGATCGGTGCGGGGGCGACGAGATCGGGCCTGGTGGGGCCATACCTCTTTGCCGATTACACCACCGGCGTCGGGGAACAGCGTACCATTACCTTGCCAGACGGTTCGTCAGTGTTCCTAAACGCCAATTCGGCCCTATCCACCGACTTCACCGACGACATGCGATCGCTGACGCTTCATGAGGGACAGGCGACCTTCACCGTTGCGCACGACGTCGAACGCCCATTCGTCGTAGAGGCGAGACGGGGGCGCACCCAGGCGCTCGGTACGATGTTCGATGTCGACATCCGGCCGGAGGAAGTCGTCGTGACGGTGATCGAGGGAACCGTTGCGGTCACGACCGACGCGGCACCTTCGGACAGTGTGACAGCGACGGTCGATGAACGTGTTCGCTACGCCCTCGGCGCTCCATCCGCAGCCGAGCCGGTCGATGCCAGCATCGAAACAGCGTGGCGCCGGGGCAAGCTCATTTTCAACCGGCGGCCGTTGGGCGATGTCGTCGCTGAGATCGAGCGCTATCGTTCGGGTCAGATTATCATTGCCAGCGACCGGCTAAGGAAGCTTGAGGTTACCGGGGTGTTCGACCTTTCCGACGTCGAGGCGATCCTCAATACGGTCGAAGAGACACTTCCGGTCCGCGTGACGCGGCTGCCGCTTGTGACGATCATTCGATAGCCATCACTTTGATACCAATAAAATATCAATGTATTTCATATAGTTATAAGAAAATTGAAATTTTTCTCTGATTCCCGGTGTAGGATTCCTTCCGTCATTTCGTCCTTGTAGTAAGGGCATGGAACATAACGCCACGGAACATAGCGCCGTACCGCGCTTGACGATGCCCTCCAGATTTCAGGTAACATGGGCGGATGGCATCCAATGGGCGACGTGATTTCAGACAACGGAAAGAGGATCAGTTACAGGCGTTCGGTCAAGGCCATGTTACTGGGAACAGCCGCCATTTATTTGGCGGCGGGCCTGACGGGAGACCTCGTCCAAATCGCCCATGCCCAGAATTCGGCGGCGCAAAGCGCTGTCACTGACGCTACCACGTTCAACATTCGCCCGCAGGAACTTGGGTCGGCGCTTACGGCGTTCGCTGACCGTGCCGGATTACGACTGTTATTCCCGTCGAAGCTCGTTGCGGGAAAAAGAAGTCCCGGCATCTCGGGCACCCTGACCCAGGAGCAAGCGCTGAACCGACTGCTGGCGGGTACCGGGCTGTCGTGGCGGTTCACTGTCGCCAACACCGTGACCATCATCGATCCTTCGGCATCGAATGGTGCGAGCAACGTGGAGACGGACGGCTCGCTGGTGCTGGATACGATCACGGTTCAGGGTCAAGGCGAAAATGCCTGGGGACCGGTGGATGGATATGTTGCGACGCGAAGTGCGATTGGCACCAAGACAGGAGCTTCGATAGTCGAAACGCCACAGTCCCTATCCGTTATTGGTCGTCAGGAAATGGAGGATCGTGGCGTTAAAACACTCGGAGAGGCACTGGTATACACACCGGGCGTTAACACTTCCACCGACGGGCAAGTCGATAACGGGATGGAAGCTATACGTATAAGGGGGTTTTCTGCCGACAGTCCTTACGTTGACGGTATCTACAATCCAGAAGGATGGATAGAACCATATGGAATGGAGCGAATTGAAGTTCTGCGCGGACCGGCTTCAATCCTATACGGTCAGGCAAGCCCGGGGGGAGTCATCGGAGCTGTTAGTAGGATGCCGACAGAGCACACCGTAAGAGAAGTAGGAGTCCTCACAAGCGAGCACGGCGGAATACAAGGAACCTTCGATTTCGGCGGCAAACTCACCGACGACGGGACGCTCCTTTATCGGTTGACTGGCCTCGGAAGGGACCTGGGTGCTGGCTTCAATGCCAAAGACGTTCGCCTAAAGCGAATATACATCGCTCCTGCCTTGACATGGAAGCCGACGGAAGACACAAAGCTGACCGTACTTGCAAAATATCAATATGACCCTGATTTTCCGGGTCAAATGGCTACCTGGCCTCGAGTTGGCACCTTGGTGCCAAGCACTAGCGGATTCAGGTTCCGCAATAATATGTATCTGAGTGATCCGGCCTTCGATGATCATTCATATCGCGAGCAGTCTCAGGTCGGTTATCTACTCGAACACAATCTAACAAAAAACTGGACGATAAAGCAGAATCTCCGCATCATCCGTAATGAGCTGGAAAGGATGTATCTGCTCGGATTTCCAAATGCGAATAATCCCGTGACTTTCCGGAACGCACAGCGTCAATACGGACTTCAAGATACGTATGCAGTCGACAATCAGTTGCTCGGGCGTTTCAATACATGGTCCCTGAAGCATAGTAGCATTATTGGTTTTGATTTTCGCCGAATAGATACCACAGGGATGAATGCAGCAGCTGGAACGGCTCCCACAATCGATCTCAGCAACCCCATATATGGAATCGTTTCAGGCCCAATACCTGCGCTAACATCCGGTACCAATCAACGCCTCTACCAGACTGGCGTGTATGCCCAAGACCAAATAAAGTGGGGAGGCTTCACCCTCCTCGCAGGAGGTCGCTACGACTGGGCGTCGTCGCGCACATGGAATATTTTCGATAATCACAAGCTAACCAATGAAACGAAACAAGAAAAATTTACCTATCGGGTGGGGGCTGTTTACGAGTTTGCCAATGGCATAGCTCCATACATAAGCTATACGACGTCATTTCAACCCCAAACCGGTACCACTGGACCGGAGCGAGGAAATAGCCCATTTGAGCCGACGACAGGCCAACAGGCTGAGATCGGCATAAAATATCAACCGCCATGGTTCGATGGCTTTTTCACTGTTGCAGTCTACGATCTCAAGCGACAGAATGTCGTAACTGTGGATCCCATATACACAACGAGGCAAATTCAGCTTGGTGAAGTTCAATCGAAAGGTTTCGAGTTCTCGGCAAGTGGCAATATAACGGACGAATTTCGCTTCATTGCACAGTACAGCTATACGGATAGCAGGACGACAAAAGGCTATACACGACCCGGAGGAGTGGATCCCGTCGGTAAGACGGGAACAGGTATCCCCTTGCATACCGCTGGATTTTGGCTTGACTATACGTTTTCGAGTGGGCCGCTTGATGGTCTAGGACTTGCAGCGGGTGTCCGATATTCTGGGGCGAGCTGGGGGGATACCGAGAACACTTGGAAAGTACCAGGCGCGACAGTTGTGGATGCAGCAATACGGTATGACCTTGGCAAGCGTTTTCCGAACCTTGATGGCCTTAATGCCGCAGTTAATATTACAAATCTTTTGGATAAAGAGTACATTAACAGATGTATTACAGTGAGTGGAAGCTGCACTTTTGGCGCAGGTCGTCGGATTACAGGTTCTATCGTCTACAGGTGGTGAGGATTGCTGTGATGAAACTAGCCGATGCACGGCTTCGCCTCAAAGCACCCGTTGTCAGTCGGCAGTCAGTAATTGGAGCATATGATGCACAACAATGATCGTTTAATAGCGGCTTGGACCAAGGTCATTGTTCGGCTCATCGTTGCGATAGTGGGAGGCTATTGTGCCTCTCTGATCGCATCTGCTGTGCTAGTTTCTTCACTGTCCGCCCCCCGTGGCCAACTGATCCTCGCCGCTCAGATGGTCTCATTCTCGATTTATGCCGTTCTCATATTGTGGACGTTTACAGCCAGTACGGCGAGTTCGGCGTTGATCGGTATTCTTCTGATCGCTGTCATATCTGGCACCGGGCTACTCTTGAGCGCCTGGTTGGGCAGTCGATTGTGACTGGATCGTTTCGCCAGTCGATGGCCCAGTTTCACACTTGGGTGGGTCTGATCGCCGGATGGATTCTGTTTGTCGTGTTCCTATCCGGCACGCTGGCCTACGTTCAGGACGAGATTACGCAATGGGCGCGGCCAGAGTTACGCGGAGAAACGACGCCGCGAGACGCGGCGGAACGTGCTGTCATCTGGGCAGGGAACCATGTCCCTCCGACGGCAACACAATGGCAGTTCGGCCTTGCGGGAGAGCGATCGAACATCAGTTGGGTCTTCTGGCGCGATGGCGGCAGCGCAAGGCGGGTCATTCTGGATGCGGCGGGCAAAGAGGTTCGCCCCAGAGACTCCGCCGGCGGCGGGTTCTTTCTCGGCTTCCACTACAACCTGCAGTATATGCCCTGGTTCTGGGGCCGCTGGATCGTCGGTGCCGCTGCCATGGCCGGGTTGGTCGGCACCATCAGCGGGATCATCATACACAAGAAGCTGTTCGCCGATTTCTTCACGCTACGCCTCGGGAAGGGACAGCGCTCGTGGCTTGATGCCCATAACATCATGGGCGTGCTGACGCTGCCTTTCCTGCTGATGATCACCTATACGGGGCTCGTTGTCAGCATGTGGATGTACGTACCTGGTGTGGCCGCCCTGATCCCATCAGACGGGACGCAGACAATCGCAGGAGCACCACCCATGCCGCCAACAGGCGTGGACCGGTTAGCCCCGCTCACGCCCATAGGTCCGGTGCTCGACAAGGCTATCGCGCTGTGGAACGGGTATCAGCCCGGCTCGCTTCTGATCCGCAATCCTGGCACCGCAGCAGCGGTGATCGAGGTTCGTCCGGCAGGTCCGAATCGCCTCGATTCACTGGCGAACGACACGCTGGTTTTCGATGGCGTGACCGGCGAACTGCGGTCGGGACATCCTCGAAAGCCGCCCGCTCTCATCCATTCCATCCACGGCGTCATGCACGGCCTTCACGAGGGACGCTTCGCTTCACCCGTGCTGCGCTGGCTCTATTTCCTTTCCGGACTCGCCGGCACGCTGATGATCGCGGTCGGCCTCATTCTCTGGACGGTGAAGCGTCGTCAGCGGTTGCCTGATCCGCAGCGTCCGCCCTTCGGCTTCCGGCTGGTCGAGGGGCTGAACATCGCCACGCTCGCCGGCTTCCCGGCCGGCATCGCCGTCTATTTCCTGTCGAACCGTCTGCTGCCGACCGACATGGAAGCGCGGGCGGCATGGGAGATCCACAGCCTCTTCATCACCTGGGGGCTGGCCGCCATCTGGACCGTGATCCGGCCCGCACGACGCGCGTGGATCGAGACGCTCACCGTCGCGGGCGCGCTCTATGCCGCCGTTCCGGTGGTGAGCGCGCTCACCACGGACAGGGGCCTGATCCCAAGCCTCATCGCCGGCGACCGGGTCTTCATCTGCTTCGATACCGTCATGCTTCTCGCCGCTGCCCTGTTCGCGCTCGCAGCCCGGAAGGTCGCGACCCACAGGCCGCAGGCGGCGCGGCGGCGCAAAGGCGCTTCGAAGAGCGCATCGGTTGTGGAGGCTTCATCATGAGCCATGTTCTCTGCCTGCTGTTCGCCAGCGCGGGTTTCCTCGCCCTCAGCCTCGCCATGACACGCCACCAGAACGACATGCTCGGCCGGCGCTTGCCTGCGCGCTTCTGCCTCGCGCTGCGCGGCAGCGGCTTCGCCTTGCTGGCGCTCGCATGGGCCGTTGCCGTCAGAGGTCAGGGCTTCGGCATCGGAACAATCGTCTGGTGCGGCCACCTCACGTTGGCCGGCCTGCTGGTCGTCGCCCTGCATACATGGCACGCACGACGCCACGTCGCCCCGTCACATGCCGGCAAGGGCCAAGCCGCCGCAGGCAACACCCGGCGCCGCACCCGGGAGAAGACGGCATGAGCGAGAGCAAGACCACGCTCATCTCCGAGGGCATCCGCCTTCTGCGTCCGTTCTGGCCGATCGCGCTGTTCGCGACCGTGATGGGGACATTGAGCGGCCTCGCCACGGCCTGGCTGCTCGCCACCATCAACCGGGCGCTGTTTGCAGATGGCGACATCACCGCAGCCCTGATGTGGACCTTCACCGGCCTCGTCGTGCTGACCCTCGCGGGCGAGATCGTGTCGGACCTCGGCAATTCGTGGATCGGCCAGCAGATCATCACCAGCCTGAGGAAAGAGCTGGTCGCCCGGGTCGTGGCCGCGCCGATCGACCAGATCGAGCGCTACAAGAGCCATCGCCTGCTGTCCGTGCTCGGCCAGGACGTCGATACCGTCTCCAACTTTTCGTATGGCTTTTCCTCGCTCGCCATTGCGCTCGCGGTGACCACGGGCTGCATCGCTTATCTGCTGTTCCTGTCACCGCCGCTGTTCGTCATCGTTGCGGTGGCCATCGGTATCGGCGTGACCATCAACCGCTATGCCCGCAAGCGCGGCGCGGCCCATTACGACGTCGCCCGCAGTGCGCAGGATGATCTCTACAAGCACTACCGGGCCATCAGCGAGGGCGCCAAGGAGTTGCGGATCAACCGGCAGCGGCGCCGGCGCGTGCATGGCGAGCAATTGACCGCCACCATCGATCGCATCCGCGACAGGAAGGTAAAGGCGTTCCGCATCTTCATGTCGGCCAATGCGGCCGACAGCGCTTTGTTCTTCGCAGCCATCGGCCTCATCGTCGGCTGGCAGGGCTGGTTCGGGGTCGACCGGACCGTGGTGTCCGGCTTTGTGCTGGTGCTGCTCTACGTCAAGGGACCGCTCAATCAGGCGCTCGGCGCCTATGCAAGCTTCGTCAACGCACAGGTCTCGTTCCGCCGCATCGCGCAGCTCTCGGCCGACTTCGCCAATCCCGAGCCGCGCCTTGCCGACACGGACAAGGCGGCATCCGATCCTGCAACGCTCCCGGCTGTCTCCTCCATCGAACTGCGTGGCGCGCGCTACACCTTCCCCGCGGCCGAGGGCGTGGAGCCGTTCGCGCTCGGCCCCGTCGACCTGACCATCCGGGGTGGCGAGATCCTGATGATCGTGGGCGAGAACGGCTCGGGCAAGACGACGCTCATCAAGCTGCTGCTCGCCCTCTACGAGCCGCAGGAGGGCGCGCTGCTGCTGAACGGCGAGCCGGTGACGCCGGAAAACCGCGACGACTACCGCCAGCTCTTCTCGGCCATCTTCTTCGACTATTTCCTGTTCGACGATCTCGTGGTGCCGGGCGGCATCCTGCCGGAAGTGGCGAGCCTCTACCTGAGCAAGCTTGAGATCGCCCACAAGGTCACGGTGGAGGACGGCAGGTTCTCGACCACCGACCTGTCAGCTGGCCAGCGCAAGCGTCTGGCACTCATTCAGGTTTATCTCGAAGGCCGGCCGGTGATCGTCTTCGATGAATGGGCGGCCGAGCAGGACCCGACCTTCCGGCGGTTGTTCTACACGGAGATGCTGCCCGACCTGAAGCGGCAGGGCAAGACGCTGATCGTCATTTCGCATGACGACCGCTACTTCGGAGCGGCAGACCGGGTCGTGCGGCTGGAGGCAGGCCGGATCGTCGGGACGATCGACAATACGGGCGGACGGAGCAGTTCCGTATCCGGTGTCCGTTCCATCGCCGACGCCGCCTCGACGGCGGCAGGGAGCTGACGATGGCCGGTTCCGCCTTTCCGCAGATGTCGACGAAAGGGACACGGGGCCACCGCCGCTGGCGGAGCAGGCTCCTTGTCGCCGGGATCGTTGCTGTGGCGCTGGGCGTGGGCTTTTATCGGGCCGGCGGTGCGACCGCCTCTTCCGGCGTGACGCTCCTGTCGGAAGAGGTGAAGCGCGGCACCATCGAGGACGTGGTGACGGCCACCGGCAAAATCCTGCCGCGCGCCTATGTCGATGTCGGCGCGCAGGCTTCGGGCAGGCTCGACGCCATCCCCGTGCGCATCGGTGAGAGCGTCAGGCAGGGCGATCTTCTGGCAAGGATCGATCCGCAGGTGCAGACGGCGCAGGTCGAGGCCGGCCGGGCGGAACTGCACCGGCTAGAAGCCAATCTGGCCGCCCAGGAAGCGGAGGCGGCCTTCGCCGCCGCGCAGCTGAAGCGCAATGCGGTGCTCGCCCCCGGCAAGGCCATTTCACAGGCAGCGTTCGACGAGGCGACGCGCGACGCGAGGATAGCGGCCGCAAAGGTCGACGCCATCCGCGCCGAGATCGAGAAGATGCAATCGACCCTGAAGTCGGACGAAGCAAAACTCGGCTACACCAGCATCTATGCGCCCATGTCCGGCACCGTGGTGTCGATCGATGCCCGTGAGGGCCAGACGCTGAACGCGGCATATTCCACCCCGGTCGTCATGCGCATCGCGGACCTCACGACCATGACGGTATGGACGCAGGTGTCGGAGGCCGACGTCACCCGCCTGTTTGAGGGCATGGAGGTCTGGTTCACCACGCTCGGACATGGCGACCGGCGCTGGACGGCAAGGCTGAAGCAGGTGCTGCCCGCTCCGCACAAGCCGGAGAAGGCATCCGGACAGGGCGAGGCCGCATCATCCGGTTCCACCAACAATGTCGTGCTCTACACAGCGCTGTTCGATGTCGACAATGGCGCCGGCGAACTGCGGCCGGAGATGACGGCGCAGGTCTCCTTCGTCGTGGATCGCCGTAACGACGTGGTGATCGCGCCGGTGGCGGCGCTGCGCTTCAAACCGCTGGAAAGCGGCCATTCGCATGTCGACGTGCTGGGACCGGACGGCCGGCGCATCGACCGCGGCATCATGACCGGGCTGCGCACCCGCTTCGAGGCGCAGGTGCTGTCAGGACTGGAGCCGGGCGAGCGGGTGGTGACCGGCGCCCGGCAAGCCACAGGCGGTCGTTCGCTCGTGGGGTTCCGGCTATGACGGGGGTGGAGAAAAAACCGCTGATCGAACTCGCGGACCTGCGCAAAGTATTCGTCACCTCGGAGACGGTCGCGGTCGAGGTGCTGCGCGGCGTGTCATTAACAATCAACGCGGGCGAGTTCGTGGCCATCGTCGGCCAGTCT